>JAQWCF010000053.1 GCA_028706105.1 Candidatus Margulisiibacteriota bacterium | reverse complement strand
AGGGACAACAATATTAGAAATTTCCTCAGGAATAACATTAATTTTAACCCAAGTTATCCTAGGTTTGTCGTCAACAAAATATTTACCTTTGAGATTTATGACATCTTTCTGGTCGCTGGCAACAAAATTAAAACTGACATAACCTTCTTTATCAGTCACTAACGTGTAATTCTGAAGGTACTGAACGCCTCTTTTATAAACGATATATTCAATATTAATTTTCTCTTCACCCAATATGTGTCCATATTGGTCTCTTAGAACGAACTCAATTGGATCGGCCAACATTTGCCCAGTAAACACATTAACAACCGGCTTACTAACTAAATCTAACTTGTAAAAGCTTGGTTGTTTAGGAAATAACTTAAAATACTCTTTTACCTTCCCTACTTGAACCAACACATTATTTTCTTTACCATCCGTCTCACCTAAACTCACAACAGCTCGTGCAAAACCATCAATATCAGTAATTTCGTCGAAGTCCACAAAAGAAACATTCCTTTGACTGTTCCATTTTACTTCAGCATTAGGGATAGGGTTACCTTTGTCGTCTAAGACTATAACTACTAAAGGTTCAGAGGTTTTGCCCCACTCTACTACTTGCTTATCACCTGTTACAATAGCCATTTTTGCTGCGTCACCAGGCATTACTAAAACGACAAAGGCTGCCTCATAATCAGGGACCTTTGGCGAGACCGCAACAACCTGAAAATACCCCACTACAGCAGGAGTTCTAAAGGAGACCTCAGCAATGCCATTTTTGTCAGTTCTTACTCTTTTTGTTTCAAGTTCTTCAAAAGTGCTTGTTTGAAAAGAAAAATCAACAGGAATATGAGGACAAGGGTTTCCATTATCGTCCAAAACTTTTACTTTAAAAGGGGCCTTGATTGGAATGCCAATAATAGCCTCTATCTCTTCCTGTCCAATAGCAACAATTTCTACTGGCTTAGTAGACTCACTCTGAACTGTATAAACAAATCTGCCAGACATCTCTAATACTTTGGCAATTATCAGAACTCTGCCGGAATTATCATTCATCCTATAATCAAAGGCGACTCTACCCTTTTGGTCTGTTTTAGCTTCTGCGAACACAAATGCCTCGTTTTGTTCTTCAATATCCTGTTCCAACAAGTTGGCTTTTGCACCTGAAACAACATTGTTATACTGGTCATAAACTTTTAAAATAAAGGCATTTTTCACTAACTTACCAGCTTTTTGAAAAATCATAGGACGATTAGTAATATCTTTAATTAAAAACGGCACATCTGGCTCAGTTTTAAAGTTGTAAACAAACTTCTTATTCTTGACTTTAAGTTTAAGCTCGTGCTCACTTACCTTAAAACCAAATCGTAAACTTAACTTTATCACACCAGAGTTGTCCGTATAAACAGTCATCGGTGACAATAAAGAAGCATTGCTCTTAATTTTGGATTTAAAGCTAACCTTAACTCTCTCATTAACTAATGGCTGCCCTAAGCCATTAACACAAAGGAACTCAACGTTATTTAATTCTGTCGCAACTGTATAAATTTTAGAAGTTAACTGATCTTGAATAACAACATCTTTTTGTTTTTTCTTCTCAACTCTTTCACTAATAATCGTTTTTTGAAAAAACTTATTTACACCTCTAAAGACATCAGTTGTATTGCTATTTATAGAACCAACGAAGTCACTGCTATTCCCGCCAATATCACTAACGAATACAAATAAATAATTATTTTTAAATAGTTTCAAGAAATGCTCAGAAACCGTAGCTCCCCTTTGGACTGACGCCTCCCCAATTCTGACTACACCATTCCACAAAGAATTATCATTAGCATACACGACGTTAAAAGATGCAGAACCTCCCTTAGCCATGCCCCTGATGATCGGTTTACTAAGCTCCTTTGTAAAATTAAATAATGCTGAGGATATTTTAAAAATATATTTATTAAATTCTACAAAGAAATGCCAAGCTATTTTCGAGTATCTAACAGTCTCGCTAAAAAGGCTAGAAAAAAACTTTCCATAAGAAATTCTAGAGGATTCTGTCTGATATTGAACATCAACGACAATATTTTTTATATTTATTATGTCCCCATTTTTCTCAGAAAAAACATAATCAGTATCTAAGGCACCATCAAAAAAACTTAAATTATTCTTATTTATAGTTAACTTTGGGTTTACAACAGAAGCTTTACAAGAAAAATCGAAAATTTGTTGATCCAAAATTGAAGCTTGCGGGAATCTAAAGCTTATATCAAGATAATTATCTTGTTTATCCTTTACAAACAATCTATATGTTTTATTTGTTGAGTAATTAAAATTAGTGGATCGATACACATCATCTTTTTTTTGCCATGAAACATCTTGGTCATTTAATGAAACCTTTTCCAAAACAAAACTATCACCTATAACAAAGAACGACTTATTTTTTGTATCAAAGGCTACAGAGCAACGGTAATCCTGCGTCGGCCCATAAAAAAAGAAAAAAACTAAGGGAACAGAAACAATAAAAAGCAAATATACACTTAATATTAAAAATAAAAATTTTTTCTTCATATAAATTTACCTTGCTTATTTTTATCCATGAGTATCTTTAAATTTTAATATTAAACATAAGGAAGCACAAGGCAAACGAGGAATTCTTTATGTAAGAATTCCTCGTTATAATCTTTCGCAAACTGTTTAAAAAAAAACAATGAGCCTTAATAGTCAAAATTTAATGTTTTATATCCTCTATTTAAAGCTACAGTCATTGGCATTTGCTTTGCTGATGGACCCCATAACTGCATCGGACCTGGAGAATTAAACAAATTCTGAGTTGCCCAGTCTTCTCTCCTAGATTCAAAAAACTGAAAAGCAGGAGAATCTAGTTTAACTAAAGCTTTCTCAATAACCATCTCATCATTGCAATGTCTTCTTTCTACATTCAAAAGGCCTGTTAAGGGAATACCTAAAACGGTCATACCCGTATCAAAGGAAGTCACAGAGGCAATGTAGCCTGTTTTCCCAGCTAAAATCAATGAACCAGCTGTTAATCCAAGATTATAAGTATATGTAGCATCAAATAAGGTAGGAGCTCCACATCTTCCTTCGTACCCAAAAAAATGTTGCTGTTGGTGAAAAGGAACGTCAAAATCCATTTCTTTTACTCTACGATGAACCATTTCAATAATAAGTCTTTCTGTAGGGATAAGAGAAACTTGTAGATTTCCATGAGAATCTCTTTCTGTTAAAAGCATATCTTCAATATAGTCAGGTAAGGATGCCATTAACTTTGTATTAGTTGCTGAAAGCTTTTGATAAATAAAGTCTCTTTTTTCTTCCCTATTCTTATTTGCTAATATCTCAGAAAACTCTGCTATCTTTTCGTTTAACTCTGCAACTAATGTCTTCATTTCAGGAATAAACTCAATAATACCTTCTGGAATTAAAACAACACCATAATTAATGCCTTTTTTTGACCTTGTCACAACAACCTTAGCAATACTATTGATAATATCGTCCAAAGACATGTTTTTTGCTTCTATTTCTTCTGAAATAAGGCAGACAGCAGGCTTTGTCTGAAGAGCTACTTCTAGCGCAACGTGAGAGGCACTTCTACCCATTAACTTTATAAAATGCCAATATTTTCTGGAAGATGGAGTATCTTGCAAAATATTACCAACTAATTCAGCATAAATTTTAGTAGCTGTATCAAACCCAAAAGAAATAGGCAACAAGTCTCCAACTTGAAGGTCGCCATCGATTGTTTTTGGACAACCAATCACTTGCACGCCCATATCATATAGATATTCAGCCAAAAGAGCTGCATTCGTGTTAGAGTCGTCTCCACCAATTACGACGATTGCATTTAAAGCATACTTTTTGCAAGTGCTTTTCACCATTTCAAATTGTTCATCTGTCTTAATCTTTGTTCTATCGCTTCCCAAAAAACCAAAACCACCTGTATTAATAATGCTTGCGATATCTTTTTCTGTGACTTCAAAAAGATCTCCCTTCAAAAGCCCCTTTGGTCCTGCTTTAATTCCATACAATGTATTACTGTTCCCAAGAATTTTCTTAAGCCCAACAACCACATTATGTCCTCCTGCAGCTGGACCACCAGAAAACAACACAGCAACATTTAACCCAGATTTTGGCGAAGGATTAGGCCCCTTGGCCTTTAAAACTTTATTGCCAGAGGCTGCTACAGAATTTTTAAAAACCTCATTAACCTTAAGTGTGTCTTTGTTATATAATTCCGTACCTTCCTCTTCAAAACTAATTGGAGACAAAACCCCATCTTGAAAAAAAACCTTACAAACAGGAATCTCTCTATTCCTTATTTCTTGTTCAAACAAAGAATTGTGACACTCCGTAATCATTAATAAATCTTTAACCACTATCAATTACCTCCTAAAATACTTATGCTTTTCCAGCACTACCTAAAACGTTAATATTTTTTAACTTATATAATTCTTTTAATGCCTCCCTAGCTGGACCAAGATATTTTCTTGGATCAAACTCACCTGGGCTATCATTAAAAACTTTTCTAATAGCAGCAGTCATCGCTAATCTTCCATCTGAATCAATGTTAATCTTACAAACTGATGACTTAGCAGCTAACCTTAACTGCTCTTCAGGAATACCAATAGCATCAGCCATTTTCCCACCGTTTGCATTAATAATAGCAACTAACTCTTGAGGAACAGAAGAAGAACCATGCAACACAATTGGAAATCCAGGAATCTTTTTTTCGATTTGTTCTAGAATATCTAATCTGATTTTTGGATCTTGACCTGGCTTAAATTTAAAAGCACCATGGGAAGTGCCAACTGCAATAGCTAAACTATCTACACCTGTTTTTGAAACGAATTCTTCAACTTCTTCTGGCTGGGTATATACATGTTCAGCAGCTACAACATCATCTTCAACGCCAGCTAACACACCCAACTCACCCTCAACAGTTACATAATGATCTCTAGAATGTGCATACTCAACAACTTGCTTAGTTAGCTTAATGTTTTCTTCAAAAGAATGATGTGAGCCATCAATCATAACTGAAGAAAATCCAGTGTCGATACAATCCTTACAAATCTGAAAGTCAGCACCGTGGTCTAAATGTAAAACAATAGGAATATTTCCTCCTAACTCTTTAGAATACTCAACTGCGCCTTGAGCCATATATCTTAATAAAGTCTGATTAGCATATTTTCTTGCACCTGAAGATACCTGTAATATAACAGGAGAGTTTGTTTCTACACAAGCCTGAATAATAGCTTGCATCTGCTCCATATTATTAAAGTTGTATGCAGGAATAGCGTATCCACCTTTTACTGCCTTAGCAAACATTTCCTTACTATTAACTAAACCTAATTCTTTGTAACTTATTGTCATATTAAATCTCCTTATTAATAATTAATTATTTCTGCAAAGCTATCGGCTTTTAAGCTAGCTCCACCTACCAATGCACCATCAATATCTGACTTAGACATTAACTCCCTACAGCTTTCTGGAGTAACACTACCACCGTAAAGAATTGAAATATAATCTGCAACAGCTTCATTAGCCATTGCTTTTAGAAGCTTACGAATAAAAAAATGCACATCATTTGCTTGTTGTGGAGTAGCAGTCTTGCCTGTACCAATAGCCCAAACAGGCTCATAAGCAACAACTACTTTTTTTAGATCTTCTAAGGAAACACCTTTTAGTCCGTCTTCAATTTGCTCTTTGATTACTTTTTCAACTTTGCCAGACTCCCTTTGTTCTAAAGTTTCTCCAACACAATAAATTGGTATTAAGTTATTTTCTAGTGCCACTTTCACCTTTTTATTTAAAAAACTATTAGTTTCATTAAAGTACTGTCTTCTTTCTGAGTGACCAACTATAACATATTTACAGCCAACACTCTTCAGCATTGAAGCACTAATTTCACCAGTGTATGCACCTTTTTCCTCAGTGTACATATTCTGTGCTCCCAGCATTATGTCTGAATCTTTAACTATTTCGTTAACAGAAGAAAGATTAGTAAAGGATGGGCAGATTACTACCTCTACCTTATTTTTATTCTTAAATCCCTTTTTAAGCTTCTCGACTAGTTGTACAGCCTCATCAAGATCTTTATTCATTTTCCAGTTTCCCGCGATTATCATTTTTCCCATATTCAAACTCCCTTCTTAAATTATTATCGGCACAAAAATAATTGTTATCAAAATAACAACCTTTAAAAACGCATTAATAGATGGCCCTAGCACATCCTTCATGCAATCACCGTATAAATCAGCTTCAGTAGCATTAGCATATCTAACTGTATCCTTGCCACCTAAAAACCCTTTTTCAATATAATTTTTGGCATTATCTAACAAAACACCTGAGTTTGTATAACTAATAGATAAAAAAGTCGAAACCATGATACATCCAACAAAAAAAGCAGCTAAAACTTCCACACTCAAAAATCTACCAATAAGAAAAGGTAAAAAGAAAATGATGATGCAGGGGAAAATTAAATCCTTCAAAATATTTGTACCATGAATCTTAATAAACCTTCTTAAATCAGGAGTTGTTTTTCCTTGCTTTAAATATGGTATCTCTTGAAGTTGAATCTTTGCCTCATCAAACATTGCAGTTATAGTATAAGAAAGTGCTCGCATCAAAACAGAAACAAAAATATAAGGAAAAACACCGCCTAAAAATAATGAAAGCATTATCACCGGATGAAACAAAGGAATGCTGTTATAGTTAATTCCAGAAATTTGAACAAAAGATAAGAAGAAAGAAAAAGCCATAAACAAAACAGCATATGATGAGGCATGTTTTCCAACTGCAGACAAAGTATTACTAACAGAATTCATACTCTGGATTTCTCTTAATAATTTACCTTCGTTCTTTTCCATATTAGCTACACCATTTAAAGTATCTAAAAAAGGTGCAGCAAAGGAGGAGGCAACCATCAAGGGCAACATAGAAGCAAAACCAATTCCCACTAAAATTATTCCATAATAGTCACAAATCCTAAACGCAATAAAAACAAAAACTGAAGCAATAATAATTGGAATATATGTAGTCCGCATCCCCACGGAAATTGAGTTAAAAATGGAAAGTACTGAGCTGTATTGTGACAAAAACGCGTTATCTTTTACTTGTTTGTGTGCGTCAGATGTATAAAGATCAGTAATAAGACCAATTATTAAAGAAAAAATAACACCCATTAATACACAAATAAAAGGACTTAACTGGCTAGAAAACCACAAAAAATTACTAGTACAAATCAACGGTAGATTGTAACCAAGAGTTACATAATAAATATACACACCAATCATTAGCATAGAAAAATATGTCGCATGTAAAGGTTTAAGGCTTGTAGCAATAATCTGCTTCCTCTTTAAAAACAAAAACATAAAGCTAACAAAAAAAGTAATAATCAAACTACCAATGCCTATTAATACAGGATAATAAACTAATACTAAGGCATCTTTCATATTAATAGCATCAGTAACAAAATAAGCTTCAACATAAATAATCACAGCTACAAACATTCCGATAAAAGCTTCAATTAAATTAAAATTGATAGCTAAGCCACTATTTAAAAAATCCCCCACTTTATCAGCCAAAGCAGAAACGTTTCTAACGTCATTAACTCCAACATCATTATCCTCCCTAGCTAAAAGTTCTGCAGAAATATCAGCACCTTTAGCAAAAAGACCGCCAAAAACTTGGAGGAAGAAAGTAATAATTGCCATACCCATCAGATAATATAAAGTTGCCATTGCACCATATACATAAAAGACCAAAAATAAAAATATCAAAGGTATTACTGTTAAAAATATTGAAAAAATAATTCCAACTGCATAATAAAGATCAAGAAGCTTTGGAGGGTTTTCTAATAAACTTAATTCTTTTCTTTCTACAAACTTAAAAGCAATTGGAAAAGCAAAATAGGCACAAAATATTGTAACTAATCCACCGATAAAAAAAGCTATTATGTTAGATATAACAACTGAAGAACCAAATAACACAGACAAAGTAACAAAAAAAGCCATGAAAATAATTAAAAGTAATACACTAAAAATAAAATATCTTCTTAATAGATATAAAAAATTCTCTCTTATAAGGTTTATTATATTTGTAAAAAATTCTTTACCTTCCATGAACCCCTCTTATTGTAAAATTGGTGCACCGTGAAGGATTTGAACCTTCGGCCACCTGATTAAGAGTCAGATGCTCTACCAGCTGAGCTAACGGTGCGTGACCTTTTATTTTGCCTCTTCAGTATACCAGAAACATTTATCTTGAACAATAAACAAGTACGCTGATTCTAGCCGGCTTTTGCAACCTTTAAATGACTTACTACTTTAATTCTTTTTTCTTCACAAAAGCGTAGTGTGGCGCGCTCGGAGAGACTTGAACTCCCGACACACGGATTCGAAGTCCGTTGCTCTATCCAGCTGAGCTACGAGCGCATAAATAGCTAAAAGCCTAAAGATTAAAATTTAAAACATTAATACAATATAAGTATATCTTTTATTAATTATTTGAACAACTTGAACCAGCTATATTTCAATGTTTCCCATACGGTCAATAACCCATATTTACAGCTTCTCATAAAATTTATAGAAGAAGCCTCAGGAAAGTATCTCACCGGAACATGGATTTCTCCAATTTTAAAACCTGCTCTAAGTGAATTAAAAAGCATCTGTGTATCAAACACAAAATCATCAGACTGCCCAGAATAATCAACTTTTCTGAGAACTTCTGACTTAAAAGCTCTCATCCCCGTGTGCCATTCTGACAAATTCTGACCACTAAAAAAATTTTGGAACAAGGTTAAAAACCTGTTTGATATGTATTTATAAAAAGGCATCCCCCCTTTTAGTGCCTCCTCCCTGCTCCTAATTCTAGAACCAAGAACGACGTCACAAAGGTTAATCTCCAACATCTCTATCATTATTGGAATCAACTTAGGATCATACTGATAGTCAGGATGAAGCATGACAACATATTTAGGATCAAAGTCTAGCGCATTGCGATAACAAGTCTTTTGATTGCCACCATATCCTTTGTTTTTATCGTGCTCAAACACCTTAATCCCTAGCTGCTTTGCCAAAGCCACTGTTCCATCTACACTTGCATCGTCTACTAAAAGAATTTGCAAATCGTCACTTTCAGGAATTTCAGCAACAACTTTTTTTAAGGTTTTTTCAGCATTATAAGCTGGAAGAACTACAACTGTTTTGATCATTACATCCCCTCTGCTTTATACTGTTTAGCTAAACGTAAATTGTCTATAGCAGTACCATTATTCGGATCTGCTTGAATAGCTCTCTGAAAATATTCTATTGCCTTATCTACTTCACCCTTCTTACCATAAGCTAAGCCAATATTGTTATACAAGCCAGAATATCTTGGATTAATAATGATACCTTGCCTATAATAAAAAATAGCATCGTCTAACCTGCCCAGTTTTTCCATTGCTACGCCCATGTTATTGTAAGTTGCGTCATATCCGGGCTCTAAATTCATCGCTTTCTCAAAATAACTAACAGCATCATTTAGCCTATTCTCATAAATTGCTGCTATACCTAAATTATTATAAATTCTATAAATAAGTGGATTGTTGGGGTCAGAATCAACAGCTTTCAAATAATACTTAATAGAGCCTTTAATATCTCCCTTGGAAGATAATGCAGACCCCAAATTATTAAGAACGCTAAAGTATGTTGGGTTGATTTCTAACGCTTGATAATAGGAGGTTATTGCCTTATCTGTCTGACCAATCTCGCTATAAGAGAGCCCTAAATTATTCAAAATAAGCGGAGTCCCAATCTCATACTTCAGCTGATGTTCAAACAGCTTAATCGGCCCTTCCCAATAAGACGCTTGAAGTTTTGTCAGAGGCACCTGGATAAAAATCAAAAAAACAACAATAACTGCATAAATTATTTCGTGATTTTTAAACTTCTTCAGATACTCATATATTCCCCACGCAAGAATTATGGTTAAACCAATATAAGTTAAATACGTATATCTATCTGCCATTGCCTGAGTTCCCACCTGGACTATCCCAATAACAGGAACTAAGGTTCCAAGAAACCACAACCAACCAACAATCAAATACTTTCTTGTTTTATACTGTTTTAAAAAAATAAAGGTGAGAAATAAAATAATTAACAAAAAAAGAATAAAAGCAAAAATAGAAATATACTGATTATAAGGATAAAAAACAACTAATGGATGTGGCCAAAAAAATTTGCCGATGTACTTTATTACTGCAAATGTTGCATTCTGTATTCTCAAGAAAATCGGGAATTGATTAACAGATTGAACGGCTCCCATGCTCTGCTGAGCCCAAAAAGTTAAATAAGAAGAAATAACTGTTAATACAAAAAAAGGTATTTTTTCAACCCAAACCCAAAGCTCTTTTTTTAATCTTCCTAAGGGCCAAAAATCTAATAACAGCAAGACAAAAGGCAAGGTAACAAGCATTGGCTTAGACATTAAACCTAAAGCAAAAAAGAAGAGAGCAATAAGGTAATTGCCCCATTTTTTAAAACCATTTCCTTTAATATATAAATAATAAAAAATTATTGTTAAAAACATAAAGAAGGCACTTAACACATCTTTTCGTTCGGCAATCCAAGCTACCGACTCAACATGGGTTGGATGTAAAGAAAACAAAGCTGCCACAAACAAAGGTGGCCACTTAACGCCGGTTAATAAATACAAAAGCACAAACAACAGAATAACGTTTACTAGATGAATAATTACACTAACTAGATGATGTGCAGCAGGATTTATACCAAATAAAGTAAAATCAATCATATGAGATATCCAAGTAACCGGATGCCAGTTATTAGAATGTACAGCCGTAAAACACCATTGGAGGCTTTCTGTAGTTATGCCCTTTTGAATTGCATAGTTCTCTGACACATATTCATTATCATCATAATTAACATACTTAAACTGATAAGCATCAGAATAAACGTAAACACTGGCTAGCAATAACGCAATAAAACAATAAATAAATAGGACATTTCTTTTAAATACTCTTAGCATTACTTAAATATCATACCAAAATAATTAAAAATAACCAGAATTCATTAATTATTTGATAAGATTCATCGCAATTTTAATTCCATCAACAGCACTAGAAATAATCCCACCGCTATAACCGCTACCTTCACCAACTACATATAAATTATCAAACCCTACACAGCTCATTTGTTCATCACGTAAGGCTTGTATTGGAGCTGATGTTTTACTTTCTAATCCCATAATCTGACCTTCCTCAAAACCTTTTAATTTTTTACTAAAGTCTATCAACCCTTCTTTTAACGAACTACTAATGGTGGCTGGAAGCATTTCCCAAAGTGGAGAAGCAACAACTCCAAGCGGATAGCTAGTTACAGTTAATGGCCTAACATCTTTACCTGTAATAAAATCAGAAATACTACAAGTAGGGATTTTATAACTATTTGTTGCCTGATAAAAGGATTGCTCCAGTTGCTCAACCCAATCCAAGGATTCAATTGCACTTACTTCCTTTTGTAATAAATTATTTAAATTCAATGCTACCACGCAAGCAGCGTTGGCAAATTGACCGTTTCTCTTGTAAAAACTCATTCCGTTAACTGTACTACTCCCTGCTATCGAAGTTGAGGGTACAATCACACCACCAGGACACATACAAAAAGAATAAACAGAGGAACTGTTGGGCGAATTGTAGGTTAATCTGTATTCTGCCGAAGTTAAACCGGGCAAATTTTCTTTTCCCCACTGAGCTTTATTTATAAGTGTTTGTGGATGCTCAACTCTTGCTCCAATTGCAAAATTTTTGGAACTAAACTTAACTCCCCTTTTAAGCAACATTCTATAGGTAGAATAAGAGGAATGTCCTGGAGCAACAATAAAATAATCAGCCTCCAAAATACCAATGCTTGTTTTAGCTTCAACAACCTTACCTTTTTTAACAACGATATCAACTAAGGAAGTTTCAAACTCTATCTTTCCACCAATTTCTTGAAACATTTCACGAAGCTTTTTTACTAATGAAATAAGATTATCACTACCTAAATGTGGATGCGCTAAATATGTAATCTCTTCTGGCGCACCAGCCTCAATATAGCTATCCAAGACAAACTGTTTTTCTAAAGAAGCATGTTTGCTCCTAGCAGTTAATTTACCATCAGAAAAAGTTCCTGCTCCACCCTCACCAAACGCATAATTTGCAGTAACATCAAATATCCCTGTTGCTTCAAACTTCTTTATCCCCTTAGCCCTTCCAATAACTTCCTTGCCTTGTTCAATAATTGTTGTTTGAAAGCCTGCCTTTTGTAAAACATAAGCAGAAAAAAATCCAGCTGGACCACTTCCGACAACAAGGACTTTTTGTTTTCTATTTTTAAAAGTTATCTTTAGCTTTGGTGGTTTTGGCAAAAAACCTTTAATTGACTTCGCAAACACTTCTACCTTAATTTGCCAATGAATATCTTTTTTATTACGAGCATCTAAACTTTTATTTTCAATATGATATGTAAATTCAGTTAATCTTAGCTTCTTGGCAATCTTCTGACGCAAATCTTCCTTAGTATAGTCAGTTGGTAAATTAAAACTAATTTGCTGATATCCCATATTTAATTTACTAACTCGTACAAAAGTATTCCGGAAGCTACTGCAACATTTAAGGATTCCATCTCTGTTGTCATTTTGATGGTTACAAGCTTATCTGATAACTTTTCAATTTCACTGCTAACACCATGCGATTCGCTCCCCAAAACTAAACAAAAAAGTTTTGTCGCTTCAATCTCTTTTAAGTTTTGTCCTTGTTTCACATTTGTTGAAATAATTGGCATCTTTTCTTTAATGCTTTTCATTAATATAAGACTTTTATCTTCCTCGATGTTCAACTTAAAAACTGCATCTTTGCCTGCATTAAGAGTTTTAGGATTATATATATCCACGCAGCGACTATCCACTACAACATTTTTAATACCAAAAGCAACTGCATTTCTAAGAATGGCTCCAAGATTTCCAGGATCACTTATCCCGTTTAAATATAACACGGACTTTTTCATGTCAATTTTTGAGGAAGTTTTCTTGTAAACAGCACATATTCCAGAAGGAGTATCCAGTGAGGAAAACACTTTATTAATATTTTCATCGATCACAAAATAGTTAGGCATGCCTTTTACAATAAAGTTAACTCTTGCATCGTTACTCTTGAGGAGTTCCTTGCTGATATATATTGATTCTGGCTTCAGTCCATCGATAAAAGCATCATGGATAGTTACAAGGTTTTCTATTAAAAACTTTCCAAACCTATCTCGATATTTTTTCTGAGACAATCTGCTTAGAAAATTAACCTTCTCATTAGACTTACTAGTTATAATATTTTGCATAGACGTATTATATCACCTATCTTGATTACCTTTAGACATTTCACTTAATATAAAATGTGTGTATACCTAAACATGGTATCCCTGATTTAAGGGTAAAAAAGCTGCTTAGCATGGGCAAGGAATATTTCAAAAAGATAATAGAAATAAAAAGGAGACTAGATAAAAAGAGTTAAATGGGGCAT
>JAQWCF010000052.1 GCA_028706105.1 Candidatus Margulisiibacteriota bacterium | reverse complement strand
ATGCCCCATTTAACTCTTTTTATCTAGTCTCCTTTTTATTTCTATTATCTTTTTGAAATATTCCTTGCCCATACTAAGTAGCTTTTTTACCCTTAAATCAGGGATACCATGTTTAGGTATACACACAATCTACAAAAACTATTTAGTTAGCTGATGGTTCCCTTGTCCAATACTGAGATTTGCCTATAAAACCCCAAGCATCTAAGGAACCTCGAAGAAGCAATCTGCCATCTTTTTCAATCACCATAGAAGCAAAGTAAGTATTCCCATCCTCTGGATTATAAATAGCACCATCTACCCATTTATTAGCTTTACCGTCATATTTAAACCCTTTTAAAAACTCAATTCCTATTAGAGGAAAATTTCTTAACGATTCAACTTTGTTTTTATCATCTAATTTTGGTTTAGTTGGATCATTTTTATCCATTGGTTCTTTTAAAAAAATAATATTTCCAAAAAATTTTGCATCTATCTGCTTTATTTCAACTACTGATTTATTACCCTCTGTATACCATTTACCAAGAACAGCCTGACTTCCAGACTCTTGAGCGAAAGCAACTAATGAGATAAACAATAAACATAAAGCAATTAATATTTTTTTCATAAAAACCTCCCTTATTAAACTTGATTCTAAAATAACATTAATCTAAATTGTTTGTATACTTACCTCCAAAAAATAATTTAATTAATAGACAATATGTTTTCTAAAATGTTTAACATTTCTAACATTCTCGGACCAGGTCTTCTCATCGCTAAATCTTTAATAATGTATATTTCGGGATTATAACCATCTCGTTGCAACCAAGAATATTCCTCCAATGTCGCTTCACTGAAAACAAATATTTTATCAGGTCTTAACGACTGCAATGTTTCTTTCGTTATTCTTGGGTAAGGAATTTTCACCTGCAAGACGTTTGTTAAGTTAAACAATTTTAACAACGGCACATAGTAATCATCATTACCCACAACAAACACTGCTTCTACCTTGCCCTGATGAAGTTCTTGGTCGATGACAACCAACACACTTGAGGGGTTACTCTTAGAAAAATTCCTTTTTATCTTAGCCATTTTCTTTTTGATAGCTGAGACTAATTCTTTAGCTTCTTGCTGTTTATCAACATCATTCCCAATACTCTCTATTGCAAATAACACATCGTTCACCGACCTTGTACTGTAGCTCTTGGATTTTAACTTGTGTCTCTTTAAAAACTTCTGGATGTCCTCGTTCCCCTCCATAAATAAAACCAAATCGGGACTTAGCCTTAAAATGGTCTCCTGGTTAACATCATAATATCCGCCTACTTTAGGCAAAGCTATTGCCTCAATTGGATAATCACAATATCGGCTTACCGCAATAACGTCTTCCGTTGCTCCAATTGCAAACAAAGTCTCAGTTAAGCCAGGAGATGTAGAAACAACCTTTAGGGCAAATACTGCACTAAACTGCAAAACCATCAGGGCTGTAAACAAATAATTAGAGAACTGTTTTAAACCCAAAATACCACGCCTTCTTTAATGTATTGTATCCATCAATTTCTTGATAATCTTCTCCAAAAACGTTAATACCTTTAATAAAGACATCGACATTACCAATCTTTTTTAATAAAGCAACATCAACAGTTTGATACGCAGGTAGTGTCACATTCCCGAGGTCCTTTCTGCTCGCTA
This sequence comes from Candidatus Margulisiibacteriota bacterium, assembly GCA_028706105.1. NCBI lineage: Bacteria > Bacillati > Candidatus Margulisiibacteriota > Candidatus Margulisiibacteriota bacterium. The sequence continues at coordinate 11,975 of JAQWCF010000052.1, read as the reverse complement.
CTTTTGTATAAAAAATACTTAAATCACAAGAAAAAGCATCAAAAAGCAGATCAATTGTTGCTTTCTCTTTGGGACACCTTAGAGACTGTCCTGAATCATTTCTGGAATTAGTATAAACATATTCAGTTGACGCTTTTTTAACAAATGGTAACTCCAATAAATCTAGACCCACAGAATAACCATCAATCAAAGTATCAGAGGTTACATTCATATATTTCCCAGTCTGAGCACCAGGAAAATCAGAAACCCAAGCTAACTTACTCTTAACAGTTGAAGAAAAAATTTGAGTTCGCAAAATTGCGTTATCCAGCCCTTGATAAGATAACCCAACATTAATTATCCCAGACTTTTCTGCATCCAAGTTTGGGTCGCCAGAAGAGCTATCATATTTCTCAAACAAAGTTGGCTGACGATAGCCAGTTGCATAATTTAATTTAACATCATAGTCAGCTATCTTCTTCCACAAAGAAACATTGTAAGTAAAAACTGCGTTGTCATTAGTGTATGTTGTAACCCTTGACCCAACACTATAATTAACTAAAGACTCTACTGACATAATATTGTAAAAAGAAATATCTTCTTGCTCTTTTTCAGCAAACCAAGTTGTCTGAGCTTTCTCTGTTCTTCTAGTAACGCCCCAAACCAAGTCTTTGTTTCTAAACTTTTCATTAAACTTTACATCTAATTCATTCAAATAGCCTTGAAATAAACTAGAACCAGCATCATAACTTCTAAGGATATTAGACCCGCTATAACTAAGACCTAGAGTACTATCTTTATCCAATTCTTGATCAAGTTTAATCCCATACAGCTCATGGTTCACTAACACATGAGAGTTCCATCCATCCAAGTCGGAATCTACTCTATTTTCAGAATAAAAAGTAGAGACATTGGTCTTTTCTCCTAAACGAACTTCAGCATCAAACTCCAATGATTTCTTCTTTTCTAAATCCCTTTCTGTATCAGTATCCACCCAAGAAAGCTGGTTTTGTTTACTCTCACTATAAGACACACCAACCCTATACCAATCACCCAAAAAGCCAGTTTTAACACTATCAGCCCAATATCTATCTCCTGCTAACACAGAAAAAACAGTATCGGTCTTAACTGAAGGCACAAGATTGATAACGCCTGCAACCGCAGAATTACCATAATAAGAAGAAGCAGCTCCTCTAATAATTTCAACCCTCTCGATATTCATCATTGAAAAGGCATCTAAATATGGCGCACCTTGTGTTGCCGATGGGTCAAACAAATCAACCCCTCGATATAAAATTTTTGTTTGATTGGAGGCAAAACCATTCAGAAAAATCGTCTTTACTCCACCTGAGTTAACTGCATTAATACCTGCTACTCTATTTAAAACTGCATGTGGTTCTCTCTCCACCCATGCGTCCAGAACTTCTGAATCAATATAACTATAATTATTATGCTTATCATAATATCCATTTGTGGAATTCGCCTTTACATCTAAGGTAATTGTCTTAAGTTTTACTACATTTTGAGAAAAACTTATATTAACAATAACTAACCCTACCAACAATAATCTTTTCATTTATTTTCTCCTATCTCACCCAGCAAAATAAGCCGAGTTTATTTATATGTTGCCTTGTTTAATAAAAAATTTATTGGGAATGAAAAATAATTGACATAAAACGCCACCTCCACGAGCTTCGATTTTCTTTTGGCATTCCGACTAAACGAAAACCTTCGGCTTTCGAGTGAGAAGTGAGAAGTGAGAAATGAGAAGAAAAAATTCTATTCACTATTCACTATTCACCATTCACTCTCAATTGCAAGCAATTGAGTATCACGGTTGCGGGCCAGTGAGGGCATTAAACCCTTCTTTCCCAAAAGAATATGGTTATTATAGAGTTTATTGGTTCACTTCGACAAGCTCTGTATAAATATTTGTTTAGTTATTTTTAGCATGTATAATACTAAACATGTCTGACGTTTTTGTTTGTGAAAAAAAATATAAAAATTATAATTTCAATAACTCTCCTTTAGCTACTGGTGAATATGAAGATTGTAGCTTCACAAACTGTGATTTCTCAGAAACAAACCTCAGTCAAATAATTTTTACTAACTGTGAATTTAGAGAATGTAATCTCAGCTTGGTTAATCTTACCCAAACTTCTTTCAAAGAAGTTACCTTTCTTAACTGTAAAATGTTGGGACTTAGGTTTAATGACTGTAACCAATTCGACCTTTCCTTCAATTACAAGAATTGCCAACTAAACCATTCCAGTTATTATAAATGTGATTTACAAGGCATCTCTTTTAACAACTGTGTTCTACAGGACGTAGACTTCACAGAAACGAACCTAACTGCTGCTGTTTTCTCTGACTGTGACTTTGCTAATGCTCATTTCGAAAAAACAAATTTAGCTAAAGCAAACTTTTCTACTAGTTATAATTATTCCCTTAACCCCAATATAAATAATATCAAAAAAGCTAAGTTTTCTTTGCCAGCAGTTGTTGGTTTGTTAGCTATGCACGATATTGTTATTGAAGGTTAGTTAGTTTTTATTTCTGGTACTATATGAAAGAAATTATAAATAAACTTGGTGCTTCAGGAACACCTTTCTTATTTATCCTCGACTATGAACTAAAGAACCCTTTGGTTCTTCCCCTTCATGAAATTAATGCCAATAACATTAAGTATAAAATTAATAAAAAACAAAACTATCAGACAAAAAATGTTTGCAACAAAGTAAACATTCATCCCCATACTATTAATAAAGAAACATATAAATTAGCCTTTGATAAAGTCATCCATGAACAACAAATTGGCAACAACTACTTACTTAACCTGACCTTCTCAACTCCAATTTCCACCAACAGCTCACTAGAAGAAATATTTCATCTAGCTAATGCCAAATATAAGCTCTTATATAACGACACTTTTGTCTGTTTTTCGCCTGAAACATTTATCAAAATAATTAATGGTGAAATTTTTTCTTATCCGATGAAAGGGACTATCGACGCATCTTTGCCAAATGCAAAAAAAATACTTCTAAGTAACCACAAAGAAAACCAAGAACATACAACGATTGTTGACCTCATAAGAAACGACCTCAGCCAAGTTGCTACAAATATCTCAGTTACCAAATTTAAATATTTAGATAAGCTAAAAACATCTAACAAGCAACTACTCCAAATGAGTTCTGAAATAAAGGGAACCTTGCCAAAGAATTATCAAAAGATACTTGGAGATATTCTTTACAAACTGCTCCCAGCTGGCTCTATAACTGGGGCTCCTAAAGTAAAGTGCATAGAACTAATAAATAATATTGAATCACATACTAGAGGATACTACACTGGAGTCATGGGTATCTTCGATGGCAACAACCTTGATAGCGCGGTCATGATAAGATTCATTGAAAAACAACAAAATGACTATTACTATAAAAGTGGTGGTGGCATAAGAATTGACAGTGATATGGACAGTGAATTCGAGGAGCTAAATGACAAAATCTACATACCTATTCATTGAAAGTCTCTCAATCCAAGATATGGCGCCTTTGCACCTTAAATGGCATCAAGCTAGAGTAAATAATACCTTTGCCAAATACTTTCCGACACAAAAACCCTTTATATTAAATAATGTTATTACTCCAACAACTAATCTATTACAAAAATGTAGAATCACCTATTCCAATGTCATAGTAACAATAGAATACGAACCCTTTGTTCCAAAAAATATCCAGTCTCTTAAAATAGTTAGAAGTGAACCATTTGATTATGCCTTCAAATTCGCTGATAGGGTTAAGATAAATTCACTAAGAGAGCAACGTGAATCAGCGGATGACATCCTGATTAGTATAAACAAATTTATAACTGACTCTTCTTTCACCAACGTTGTGTTTTATGATGGCCAGCAATACTATACGCCTGAAAACCCACTTTTATCTGGGACAAAAAGAGCTCAATTACTAGAAAAGAAAACAATAAAACCTATCCTTATCAAAGAAACAGATATTCCCAAATTTAAAGAAGTACACCTAATAAACGCACTTGTTGACTTAGGGGATTACGTTATTAAACCAGAAAATATTTCTAAATTTCAGTAATCACCCACATTGCTAACTTTAAGCCAAAGGTAGCAGTTATTGGCATCACGGAACCTTTGTCACTCGAACCAGGCAAGCGTTCCTCTGTTGAATACACCACTGTGATATCTTTAGATGCTCCCAATAAACCTAGTTCTTTTCTTATAATCTTAGCTACAGGACAATATGCCGTTTTATCTAATAATCCATATTTAATTGACTCTATCTCAATTAAATTTGCCGCACCCATGCTACTAATAAATTTAATATTATGTTCTTTTAGATAATGCAATAAAATAACTTTAGCTTTCAAGTCATCTATTGCATCAATGACAACCACTTCTGACTTTAAATGCTTAGAAAAAACCTCATCTATATTGTCAGCATTTAAACAAATATATTCAGTAAAAATATTTATAGCAGGAGATATTTTTAAGCATTCTTCTGCAACAACCTCTACTTTTCTCTTACCAATGGAATTAATGTTAGCGGGCCATTGTCTATTAATATTTGTTATCTCATAAGTATCTTTATCAATTAAGACAATACTCCCTACTCCAGAACGGACAAGAGACTCAACAGCAAAAGAGCCGACACCTCCAACTCCAACTACAATTACAGTTGTTTGTTGCAACTTTTTAAATGCTTCGTTACCAATTAATTGGATAGTTCTTTGAAATTTTTCCATATTGTTTTCACATTCCTTTCAATTTGTTCCACAAGCTCAATTAACGACATACCCAACACCTCTGCGACAGCAGAATAAACCAAATAAATATCAGTCGGATCGGAATAAGTATTTTCCCCATTCATTTGTTTCGTCCTCATATATGGAGCATCGGTTTCTAACAAAAGTCTATCTAAAGATAAAAGTTTGACTAAACGTCTATGTTTTTTGTTATTTTCATTCACTATTGGAAATCCAAAACTAAAATATGAATTAAATTCTTTCATTTTTATAATATCTTGTTCTGAGCCACTAAAAGAATGAAAAATTAAAGCAGGAACTTGAACTTTTTTAAGTATTGAATAAAGATCATCATAGGCTTTACGGCAATGAACAATTACTGGTAAATTCAAGTCTCTAGCAAAGACTAATTGCTTATAAAAAACTTCCTGTTGAATATCCTTCGTAGAAACATAATCGTTATAATAATCCAAACCAATCTCACCGACAGCAATAACAGAACTTTCACAGAGTAGCTTTTTTAAATTATCGAGTTGCTTGTCTTTATCCTTCACAAAAAAAGGATGCAAACCTAAAGAAACATTAAATGGATATTTCTCTGCTATTCTTAAGTTTTCAAGCCAAGACATAGAATTAATACCAGAAGTCAACAAACCTTTGACTTTTGCTTTTGTTATATTATCCAATCTTTGAAGCATGCTGGGCTGATCTAAATGGCAATGAACGTCATACATGCTTATTATTTTATAACATTTTTCAGCATTACGTTAGAAATGATATAATCACAAAATGGAATACTTAATAAATCTTTGGAAATATTTGCCTTTTTATATAAATCCAGTGGCTTTGCAAATAGGTCCCTTGAGCTTCCGTTGGTACAGCATAATGTATCTACTCTCCATCCTTTCGGTCTTTCTACTATATATTCAACATTGTAAAAAAAATAAACTAACCAACAAGCTAAATAATGCTTACGACCTTTTCATTTATAGTTTTATTGGAATAATAGTTGGCGCTAGACTCGGATATGCTCTATTCTATGAATTTTCCACCTTTATAACATCTCCTTTGCTACTTATAAATCCTTTTAGAAATGGCGAATTAGTTGGAATTAGCGGACTTTCTTATCACGGTGGGGCAATTGGCTTGTTCCTAGCACTATTGTTTTATAGCAAAAAATATAAACTAAATTTTTTCAAAATTACCAATATTTTGTCCTTGTATATACCACTTGGATACACTCTCGGGAGAATTGGAAACTTTCTAAATCAAGAACTATATGGAAGAGTAACGACTAGCTTTTTAGGGATGTATTTTCCAGCTGATCCTCAAAAACTGCTCAGATATCCTTCTCAGCTAATAGAAGCTGTATTTGAAGGCTTGTTTATTTTTCTTTTGCTTCATACTATCAACAAATACGTACCTACATTTAAAAAAATCACGACTCCTCTTTACTGTATTTTTTATGGATTAATTAGATTTCTTATAGAATTCATTCGCGAACCTGATGTTTTTCAGAATCTTTTTCTAAATATCTTTACCTATGGACAAATACTATCTATGATAATGATAATATTCGGTATAATACTTATACCAATATATGAAAAACATGAAAATACTTAAAATAATACTTCTCATTACTTTAGCGACATTGTCCTTTGCAAGGTTCAATGAAACTAAATCTATTCCTGCTTTTTACCTTGACGAGGAACTAAGCCTACCTTTATTTATAAAAAACAACATTACCAAAGGATTCTACCCACTAACTGTAAAGTCATACATTAAAGGAGAAATTGACGTCCCTAAAAATTTCATGCCTTATATCCTAATTGAAAAAAAAGACAGTCTAAGCAATATTGCACTGGTTGGAATCTCACAAAATAACCTTAATCTGCCTCCCTATTTATGGGACTATGACCCACTTGAAAAAATTAAAGCGATAAAAATCTCTGACTTAAACCTTGGGGAATGGCAAAAAAAATATATAAAAACTGATATCTATATTAGCGATGGAGACCCATATACAATAATGTGCACAGAAGAAGACAGAAGCAAATTATTTCTCTATGCTCCAACAGAAAACATGAAAATAAAAATTTATTCTGGCATCCCTTTTCTAAGCAAAAGCTATGCTTACCCAACAAAAAAACAAAGACAAAAAGTAAAAAGAATACCACTCAAGGGCTATCATTTAACCTCCGGAGCGATTCCCTCCAAAAAAGAAGCACATATCCATAAAAATTTCGCAGTTAGAAATGGCTTAGACAGTATCGTGCTGGACTTCAAAACATATTTAACGCCAGTACAAAAGAATTATTCTAATTTTGACACTTTCATGAACGAATCTAACGATTATTTATTATCCCAACTTTCTGGGCTTGAAAAAACCATAGAAATCCTCAAGCTCTCTAACGCAAAAGTGTCGCTCAGAGTTGTTGTCGCAACAGACTATTTTATTCAAAAAACCAAACAAAATTTGATGCTTTGGGATAAAAAGAAACTACAACCTTGGACAGACTATTATGGACAACAATGGGTAGACTTATTCGCTGAGGAAGCTGTAGATTATTATAAAAAAATTATTGAGCTTGCAATCGCTGTTGGTGCAGACGACATACAATTAGACTATATTCGTTTTCCTAGTGATGGAGAAACAGAAAACATTCTGGTCAAACACAATAAACTAGGACAAAAAAGATACAAAGCTGTCGATAATTTCCTTAAAGAAATTGTTAAAATTACTGACAGTAAAAACATTTCTTTTTCTACCGATATCTTTGGAATTGTTCTTTGGAATAATCCGCTTACAACCGCAACAATCGGACAGCATACACTAACTTTTATGAGATATTCTGACGTTATTTGTCCAATGCTCTATCCCTCACACTTTCATGCGGGCTTTGATGGAATTGAAAAACCTGGAGAAAACCCATACCTCTTTATGGACAAAGGTTGTAAGAAATTCTTAACTTTCTACGCCGCTAACGACCAATACTATGTAAAAGTAGTTCCCTGGATACAAGCATTTAAATATATGTCGCCTAATTATAACGAAAAATACATTCAAGACCAAATCAAGGCTTGCTTAGACAACAAAATGGATGGAATCTTTGCTTGGAATGCTAGTAACGATTATTCTGTGTTTTTTAACTCTTTAAAATCGGGAATATTGGAATAGCTATTTATCAACGCAACTTTTTCATATAAAATAAAAATATGATTTCTTTTTCTTTTAACTTAGCAATGGTTTTTAGTGGGTTTATCTTATTCCTACTATTTTACTTTGGTCTGTTGTTGATAAAAAACTTCAACAATTTTACAATACTAGACGAGGTCTCTGAAGATAATCCAATAATATTTTTTAAACAAAAACTAGCAATATTCCTACTATCGCTTGCTCCAATTTTTGTCTTAGATTCTCTGATTCGACTAATGTCATCTACAAATATCCTGCCTTGGAATGTCTATCCCTTTCAAGGAATACTAGCTTTTGCTTATATTATTTCCATGTTCTCTCTAATTAATTTTGCTTTATTTAACAATGGAGTTACAAAAAAAATCTTCTATAGTTTCCTTATCGTGGCAACACCTTTGAGTTATTTCTGGATTAAAACCAATATATTGGATGGATTTTTCCCTGTTATCTCAAATTATTTCTTGGTTTTTGTTTTAAAAGCTATCTGGGTAGTCATCGGTTTGGTTGTGCTTGTCGTTATCTTTAATAAAAGAAAGCAAATCACTGAACATGAAGTTGTGAACATGTATATGCTTTCTACTACCAAGTATCTACTTTACTTCTTTTTAGGAAACATAATTGCTCTTGGTACAACAACAATGCTAATGGATTACTATTTCGTGTTTTCTTCTGCCATCTCATTTGGTTCACTTTTCTTTGTCTTTGTAATGCTAACCTCTGACGCAAATAGTCTAGATTATTATGAAAAACCTTATAAAATCATTAAACAAAAAATTGTAACAAGAATGATGATCTCGATTACAATCTTAATCGTTGTATCGCTTGAACTAGTTAACTATGCCACGATTTTTATTATCCAAAATGAACTAAAATACACAAAAAGCCAATTCTTCATCTCGATTATTAATGACGTAAACAAAGAATTCTATCAAACATATGATGAAGTTTATGCTTCTTTCTCTACTTATTTCAAAAAATATGACTCATCCCAACAGCTTTATTATATTGGAATAACTCTTTTTAATGATATGCAACATGTGAAAGACTTAGAAAAAGTATTGCTACTAAGCAAAGACAGCATCCCCTTGCTGGAGGTCACCAAAGAACATGTAAACTTCAATTACACTTCGCCGGAAAACATAACAATATACAGACCATATGTGGAAGCAGCAGCTAGGGAAGGTGTTAGGTTTTCCTTTAATCAACCTAACAACTTAATGGAAATCACTAAAGTTATAAAAGATCAAAATGATGAAATCATCTATTATGTTATAAGTTTCTTTAAACCCATTGGGTTGTTTACTAAAATTAACCAACACACCTTTAGCCCTGATGGGGAAATACTTATACTTAACAATAAATACGAAAAACTTTACTCTACAGAAACCTCAGAAAGCCTTAAAAGCGAATTACATAAAGGCAACTTCTTTGAAATATTTGGCAAGAATGAACTTACTGGGCTAAATATACTTGTTAGACAGCCTGAAAAATTTGCGTTTTCTGGAATTCAAAAAGCTCAATATAACTCGTTTTTCTTTACTATTATTGCCATTATCGTATTTTTGATTATTGCCTTTGCCTATATGAAAACAATAGAAGCCCCCATCAAAAGGCTTCAAAAAGGTGCGAAAGCTGTGGGAGATGGTGACTTAAGCTATGAAATAATAATTAAAGAAAAAAATGAATTCTTTGAACTAGCCACTGCATTTAATAAAATGGTGGGTGATTTAAAAAATATGCAACAAGAGCAAATCAAACAAGAACAAATACTCTCTGTCAGTAGAATGGGAGTTGCTCTAAACCATGAAATAAACAATCCAGTTGCAACAATCACAATGGGCGCTCAACTTTCCAACAAAATGCTCAAGAATCTAGAAAAAGAATGCACAGGGAAATTAAAATCACAACTAGACACGATTCAAAAAACAAATGAACAAATAATCACCGAATCAAAAAGAATATCAAAAATCTTAAAAGACATTCAAGAAATAACTAACCCAATTATAGAAGACTATGTTGATGGCACCAAAATGGTAAGGGTAAAATTCGATTAATGACTAAAACTCTTTTAATTGTTGATGATGAATCCTCTATCCGTTGGATAATCAAAGTTGCCTTTGAACAAGACAATATCAGGATTGTTGAAGCAGCCAATGGCGAAGAAGGCGTTGCTGCGGCTCTGCAAATATCCCCAGATTTAATTATCATGGATTACAAACTTCCAGGAATCAATGGATGGGAAGCCACTAAAAAAATCAAAGCCTCATTACCCAACTCAATTATCATTGGACATACTGGTTATGCTAATGAAGAGAACAAAAAACAAGGGTTTGAATCAGGTTGCACAGAAATACTTCATAAACCTGTAGACCTAGAAGAGTGGGAAGAAGTTATCTCTAAATATTTATCGAAATAGTTAAAGTTACGCTATAATACCTTACATGACTTTCGTACATTTACATGTTCACAGTGAATATAGTCTTCTTGACGGTGCTATTAAAATAAAAGACATGGTGCAAAGAGTTAAAGAACTTGGCATGCCCGGGATTGCTTTAACAGACCATGGCAACATGCATGGAACAATTGAATTTTATCAAGCAGCTAAAAAAGCAGGCATAAAACCGATCATCGGCTGCGAACTATATTTATCTAGAAGAACCAGACATGACAAAGACCCACAACTTGATAAAAGCTCCAATCACCTCACCTTATTAGCAAAAAATAATGCAGGATATAAAAACCTTCTTAAGTTAGTGTCTTTAGCTTATATGGAAGGACTGTATTACAAACCAAGAATTGATTGGGAACTACTAGCAAAATATTCTGAAGGTATAATTTGTTTGAGTGGTTGTATGGCTGGAGTACTCTGCGAAAATATTCTGCAAAACAATGGACAAGAAGCAGAGTCAGAAGCAATAAAACTTAAAAATATTTTTGGAGACGATTTTTATCTTGAAATTCAAGACCACAATATACCAGAACAGCAAACCATTAATGCTCATCTGCTCAAAATGTCGTCCAATCTAAACATTCCACTAATAGCAACAAATGACTCTCATTATATCAATAAAGAAGATGCCAAATTACAAGATGCTTTACTTGCCATACAAACTGGAAAAACCCTCGATGATAAAGATAGAATGCAGTTTTCAACTCAAGAATTTTACTTAAAAACAGCCGAGGAAATGTCGAAATTATTCGCCTACGCACCTAGTTCAATTTCTAACTCTTTAGAAATACTCGACAAGTGCAATTTGGAGATTGAGCTAGACAGGCAAATTCTTCCCCAATTTATAGTACCGGATGGATTTACCGAAGCTTCCTTTCTCAAAAAACTCGCTTGGGAGGGATTGAATCAAAGATACAAAACAATTAACGAAAAAATACAACAAAGATTCGATTACGAAATGGAAGTTATTAATAATATGGGCTTTGCTGCTTATTTTCTTATTGTCAGTGACTTCATTTCTTATGCTAAAAAAAACGAAATACCCGTTGGCCCAGGCAGAGGAAGTGCTGCAGGAAGTATTATTGCTTACTCTTTGGGCATAACCAATATTAATCCCTTGCAATTTGATTTACTTTTTGAAAGGTTTTTAAACCCCGAAAGAATCAGTATGCCTGATATCGATATAGATTTTTGTATAGATAATAGATACAAAGTAATTGAATATACTAAGCAAAAATACGGAAATGACCATGTTGCCCAAATCACCACCTTTGGGAGAATGGCCGCCAGGTTAGCCATAAGAGACGTAGGAAGAGTTCTGGGCGTTCCGCTCTCAGACATTGATAAAGTAACAAAACTTATACCAAGCATTGGTTCTAGCATAGGAAAAGCCTTAGAAGAAAATAAAGAACTAAGACAAATATATGATTCACGAGCAGACATCAAAGAAGTAATCGATATGGCGATGAAACTTGAAGGCATTGCTCGACATACAGGAATACATGCGGCAGGAATTGTTATCTCCAAAGATCCCTTAATGGAGGATGTTCCCTTAATTGAAAAAGACGGACAACTAGTAACAATGTT
>JAQWCF010000051.1 GCA_028706105.1 Candidatus Margulisiibacteriota bacterium | reverse complement strand
TGACAAGACCTCTGCAGCAGATGCTGATGTGTTTAAAATAATGACATTAGCCTTAACTAATAGAAGCATTGAAGCAAAAACATGCTCAGATGATTTCTTTAAGTACGAAACTAAAGACATCCAAGGATTAACCATCCCCTTGTGTGGTGTAAACGATACTTACGCGAAATTATTTGATAGTCCTTTCTATACTATAAAAGGTGATCAAACTATTTTCCTTTGGAACCCATCTTACTCATATTCTTACGCATCTAACCTTCTCCATGATTTAAACCCCAAATGGGCAAATCTACAACGTTCTCAACATCTTATAAACTCTGAAGTAGTTAACAACTTTGGTTTGGTGGACTGGTGTGTTGTTCTAATAAATAACAATACTGGAGAAATAAATGTTTCTCTAGACCTTGATGCCCACTTTCCTAGAACAAAAGTGGATAGCTTTCACATTAATCAAATATTTTCTAATACACACTATGCAAACAACTGGAGAACGCTAGGAATCTTCACTGAAGACAGTAATGGCTATTTAACTTATACAGCTAACGCAACAGCAAACATAGATGATTTACTCAATAATCTTAGTCCCACACCAGAAAACGAACAAACAATCAAAGCACTTACTTCCATCAGACAAAACTCCACACAAGAATTTCCTGGTCGTGGCTCAAATATAAACCTTACTGAACAAAAAGAATGGCCTAGGTTTGTGATGGACCACTTAATGAATTATGTAAAATATAATGATACCTATTCATTAGAAATGCTCAATCTGCTAGTCCAAAAACATGGGGTTAACCTAAATAATCTTTTATACTACGGATATCCTAACGAAATTGTAATAGCACTAAGAACTGGATTAAAAGCAGTATTTAATAACATCTCTGCTAGTGAAGCGACTGAATTCTATGACCAAGTATTAGATGTACGTTCTCATGTTGATATTGGAAATACTTCCAAGCAAGCTGCAATGAATGCTTTTATGTCACAATACCCAAATAAATACGAATATGCTTTTCCAGAAGATCCACCTGAAAATGTGCCTGGAACACTTTATATCTCTGGTGCTATGACAAACCAAGAAGCCATAAATTTAAAAAATATTTTTATTAATGAAGAAGAAAAAATTAATGGACTTCAGGAACGTTCACTTATAACTGGCTACGGAGAAAAATGGTATGACGGTAAGGATTGGACCTTTAATCAACTAATTATTGGGTTTATTGTTAACTGTGTTCTCCAGAAAATAAAGCTACCCCAAAGTTTGTAATAACTCTTTCAAAAATTGATTATTGATATTATGGCTAGTCTTATAGGCAATAATCTTGGCCCGTACATCATAACCAGAAGCATATAAATCTCCTAACAAATCAAGAATCTTGTGTCGAACAGACTCGTTCTCAAACCTTGGTTCATTAATAAAGCCCTTATTATCATAGGCTAAACAGTTATCAACGCCAGCACCCAATGCTTTACCATCAGCATGTAGTTTGGCTAGATCCTCTGCATTGCCAAAGGTGCGACAATGAAGAATCTCTGACTCAAAAAATTGCCTACCCCTAAAAATAAAGTTTTGAGCTTTAATGGGAACATGAGGAAAATTAATTGTATAATTAATGGTCAATTCATCACTCGGAAAAGCCATTAAAAAAATATCATTGTCATAAAATCTTATCATTGGCTCCTTCAAAGTTAATACTTTTGACTCTGTATTCGTAACTTTTCTTCCAGCTGCCACAAGTTTATCCCAAAAAATTTTCCCACTTCCATCCGCAATCGGTATCTCGTCACCCTCCAGCTCTATTTTCAAGTCGGTTATACTCAGTGCCCATAAAACAGCACAAAGATGTTCAATGGTGCGAATCCACACATTCCCCTTGTTAAGGTTTGTGCCTAAAGAAATAGGAATAACATTTTCAATAGAAAGGGGAATCTCTGTGCCGGTCGTCATATGAACAAAAACAATTCCACCTTGGTAAGGCAATAGTCTCATTTTCACATTTTGTCCTGAGTGAATGCCCACACTCTCTATTTCAACTGCTTGTTCTAAGGTAAATCCCATCAGTTTTTATTAAAGAATACCATGATAAGAAAATCCCAAAGTGAACTTAGCGTCATTGGAATTAAGGATATCTTCTAGATAACCATTAAGCATTAAATCCTCGGATAGTTTAATTCTTAAGCCTGCAGAAAGGTCCCAAGCTGTATCAGAGCCTATAATATCTGAAACAAAATTCAATTGCTCACCCATCTTCATCTCTACTCCAAACATAACTTCTGCTTTAATTGTGGCTGAGTTCAAGTTTGATCTAAACCCAAAATGCCCTGATAATTTATTAGGGAAAGCTTTGCTCACCACCATATAAAGATTAGTATTGGAATATGAAGTAAGTCCTGTTATCCCTGTAGCTAAACCCAACGGATACTCACTTTTATCGCTTAACATATAGTACTTTACATTAACAAACACACCTTCTTGTTGGGTGTTTCCAATAAACCCCAGTTCAAACCCATCAAGAATCCCAAGATTTGCAAAATATTGACCAGTTTTAGCTGTTTGTGAATTTTGAAAATTAACGCCTAAATCATATTCCTTGTATTGAACAGCAACTGCAGCTGGCATATGTATTAAACCATTTGTCCCCGCCATTGATGGCACAGACCAACCCATCGCTCCTATCATTAATAATGCAATAATTACCTTTTTCATTCTTTTTCCTCCTTATATTTTTAGCTCCTAAATCCTACTTCGACAAACTCAGCACATCGCCTAAAGTAGACTTATTCTTATCACACATTTCCAGTCAACCCTACCATTACGATAAACTAGTGGTCTTCATTCTTTCTTTTATTAACCTTCTTAATACAGCTTCTTCCTTTATTACTTCCCTCTGTGGGCCTGCTGGAAAACCTCTAACGACTTGCCCATCGGAAATATCCTTCGTTATGCCAGACCTCGCCATCGCAGTCACATCATTTCCAGTTTTAACATGCCCAGCTGTCCCCACATCACCTGCAAACAGATTATAGTCACCGATTGTTGTACTACCTGCAATAGCACAAACTGAGGACAATAAGCTATGTTTCCCTATAAAACAATTATGAGCTATTTGAATCAAGTTGTCTAATTTAACCCCATCCATAATAACTGTATCTTGGAGGCACCCTCTATCAACACAAGTATTAGCCCCTATTTCCACGTCGTTCCCAATGATAACCTTGCCAATCTGCGCAACTTTGTCCCACTGCTTTAATTGGTTTTTTTCAAATCCAAACCCATCAGCACCAATTACCGCGCCAGAATGGATGAGGCAATTATTTCCAATTATGACCTCATGATAAATAGAAACATTGGCAAAAACTACAGTGTTATTACCCACAACTGCATTCTTACCAATATGTACTCCAGAATAAATTCTTGCTCCAGCACCTATTTTTGCTCCCTCATCTATTTTCACGAACGAATCAACATAAACATCTTTTCCCAAAACTGCTTTTTCTGAAACATCTGCCATTTTTGAAACACCAACACGAATATCTTGTAGATAAAATAAAGAAACTAACTTCGCAAAAACTGCTCTTGGTTTGGCCACCTTAATTATAGACGGAACTGAAAGCTCTGTTGTGTCTGCTACGATTGCTGCTGCACTAGTGACTTGAGCTTTATTTAGATGTTTTTTATCAAGTAAAATCGTTAAACTATCTTCGTTGGCTACATCTAAACTTCTTAAGGTAGAAACCTCTCGATCAACACCAACTAATACGCCACCTATACATTTAGCTATATAGGAGAGCTTCATTTGTTTTTATTATTGAGTTTATCTACAACAAGAGTTGTAATGTCCATACCGCCCACAAGAACAGATTTTTTATCTAGCACTATGTCTAATTTTAGTTGCTTAGATATTGTCTCAGTAGCAACTAGGATATCTTCTTCTATTTCATTAGAAAGTTTTTTGTTTAGTTCTAGCAGTTCCTGTCTTTTTGGCTCAACAGCATTTTCCAATTCTTTCTTAATCTGAAATATTTCTTGTTCTGTACTATCAGGTTGTACATAAGACTCATACTCTTTTTGTTTTAAAGCAAAAAACTCTTGCACGTCCTGTTGTTTTTGAACAAGATCAGCTTGTGCAGCGATTGCTTTATTATAAGACTGTAACACCTCTAATGTATCCACATAACCAATGGCTGTAGCAGAAAAACCCCAACTAAAAACTATTAATCCAAATACAAGTAGTTTTCTCATTTATTTTCTCCTTTGTTAAAAAGTATTTTCAATATTAAAGTGTACTGTCATTTGTCCACTTTGTTTTAAAGAATAAGACTCAAATCCACCATAGTTCTCACCATCACCCCAAGCGAAATCAAATCTTAATGGTCCTATGGGAGTAATAACTTTAAATCCCATCCCATAACCATAGCGCCACTCTGGAGAACCAGCAGCATTTACCATACACTGAGAAAAGCCTCGCCCGATTTTTCCTATATCAAAGAACCCATAAATATTAATTGTTTCATTGATCATATACCTAAGCTCGGTTGTCCCCATTACTCTAGCTCCACCAACGCCAATTGGTGTTCCATCTTCATACCCTCTTATCGTTGTAGAGCCTCCCAAAAAATACCTTTCTGTATCAAAAATTGTTCCAATAGAAGCATCCGCCTGTCCCTTAAAACCAAGAGCAAAATTGTCAGACAATGGGAAAAATTTCTGCGCCTGAAACTTAGTCTTCAAATATTCAACTGACGCTCCCAAAAACAACAAAGAAGTATCAGCCCTAGCAGAAAGAAACTCACCTGAGGAAGGATTAAACCTATTATCTCTAGTATCATAGTTGCCTCCAGCGCCTATGCTTCTTACTTTATAAGAAGAAATCTCTTCAGTAGGCACCTTTTGCGGAATAGGAATTGACTCATAAGAAGAAATATTATTAATCCTAATATTACCAAAAACACTGAGCGTCTTGTCTAGTTTACGCCCCAAAGTCCATTCTCCACCATCATTGTAAGCTTTTAATCCTTGCCCTTCATCTATCTGACCATCTGTGTGCCACAAACGAAATGTTGTCCATGCCCTTGAGCCAAAAATTTCAGGGTAGAACCAAGGATTAAAGTATCTAACTTCGTAATTTGTTTGTTTCTCTCCCCACTGACCTTTAACTGCGAGGTTATAGCCTTCACCCAAAAAGTTAACAAATTCTAATTGCAAGAAACCAAAAAATCCTGAAGTAGAACCGATTCCACCACCGAACTGGAACGAACCAGATCTTTTTTCTTGAACACTTACAACAGCAATAACCTTTTCTGGGTCTATACCGGCAACAGGAGGTTCGATATTAATATTATCTACAAAGCCTGTATTAAAAATACTTCGCATATCTTCTTTCAAGACGTTAATATTAAAAGCTTTTCCTGCTTGAGAGTCCATTTCTCTAGTTATAACAAAGTCCTTGGTATAAGTGAGTCCTTTAATAAAAATATCCTCAATTATCCCTTCATTAATAACAAAAATTAATGCTCCAGCTTCTTTTGGTTCAATAACTTGCTTGATGGTCATCAGAACATAGCCTTTTTCGTGATAATAATCATTTATTGCTCTTATATCGCCTCTAAGTTTTGAATAGTCCAGCACAGCGTTTTCCCTTAAGTCCATGCTCGCCAAAAGTTGTTTTGCAGTAAAAGTATGTAATCCCATAAACTGAACAGATGTTATTCGAGGATTTTCTGTAACCATAAAAACTAAATCCACAGAACCATTCTTTAAAAACACTGGTTCTACTGTTATGTCATCTTTAAATAGTCCTGTTTCATAAACTCTTCTGATGTCATCAATAACATTCTCCGTGACCATAGCTGTGCCAGGTTTACTCTTAAGCATGTTGAAAATATTTGGTTTCTCAGTTGTAAAGCTACCACTAATAATCACCTGATTAATTGTACTAGCGAATAAAGTTCCGAAAAGAAATGATAATAATAATAATCTTTTAATCATAGACCCACCCTCTTTTAAAATCTTCATTCATTCTAACATAAAGCAATAACTGACGGAAGAAGCTAGGTAGATGTTATTAAAAAGCTTGGCCTAAGGCAAAATGAAAAATAAGCTTTTCTTGGTCGCTATAACCAAAGTCCAGCCTAATCGGAACTAATGGAGTAAATATTCTCAGTCCAAGTCCCCCACCCCATTTAAAATTAGAAAGTTGCATAGAATCACTAGTCGCATATCCCCAATCTGTAAAAGCTGCTAACTGCACCCAACTCAATAGTAATGTTCTATACTCGAGGTTTATCAGAAGTTTTTTCGCACCCGAAATAGCAGTTACTGGGTCAACATAAGGATCTTTAAAGCCTCTTAATGAATAGGCACCACCAACACTAAACATATCCTGTTCAAACAAAAGAATAGTGCCATCATCAGAATCCAAGTAGCCTGCTTCAAAATGTAGCCCTAAAACCCCCAAGTTGAGTAACTCTTGAAAAAAGGTATATTTAAATTCATATTTTGCATAAGGAATTCCTCCGAAATTTAAAACCCCAAAGAGGTTGTTTCCCTTCTCTATTTCTATTGAATGCATTGTACCTTTTAATGGATGATTAATGTTCCGAATATTATTCTGCACAAAGGCAAACCTAACTGCACTGGTATAATATGACGGATACGTAGCGGTGGTATCTTGCACGTCTTCCTGCGTAAAGCCCACCAACAGCTTCCTGTCTTCAAAGCTTATTGGCTGTAAAGTTGCTTCCCAGCCACGCCTTTTAACCGGAACTGAAGTACTCTTACCTATAACATTTTCTCTATTTACCTGATGCCACAACGTTAAATCAAGCGGCATCTTGACCCCAAACGGCCAAGGTTCATTATATTTTAAAAAGTAACTATAGTCCTCCAACGGAGCATTAAATAGAGTTTGAGCTTTCAAATAAAGCCCATCACCTTCGTTCCTAAAATTAGGGAATCTTAGCCCAAAGGTAAGGCTATATAAATTGTTTGGTAACTGTTCAATACCTATTTGTAAATTATTGATTTTGCTCTCACTAAGATCATACGTAATATCCACTTTACCCGGATACTCAGAGGAAGGAAGAATTAGAGGAATGCTTACTTTAGAAAAGTATCCTAACCTCATTATTATTAATCTATCTTCTCGTAATTGATTCATATTAAGTACAGAGCCAGAAACAAGTGACATTTCTCTATAAATTAATTTCTCGTTTATATTATTAATACCCCTGAGGATTATTCTAGCTATCTCTCCTTCTTCCACATTAAAAATCAAGGTGGAATACTGATCCACAAAGAAAACGTTAGAGACTCTGGCTAAAACAAAACCCGCATCGTGATACTTGTCCTCAATGATTTTGACATCGTCTTTGATGAAAGTATTGTCTAACGGATAATCCACTTTATTATTCAAGCTCGCAATTATCGCTTCGGGATTAATAACGCTAACATTGCTTAATTGAATTTTTTCTATCTTCTGATTATTAACTATAGAAAAATAGACACTAACTTCCTGTTCACCAGTTTGTCTCACACGAGCATTAACATCTTTCGCTAAACCGCTTTTTAAAATATTGGAAATATCACTAATCAAATAGTCATAATAAAATCTTTCTTCTGGCTGAAGGAATTGAACCCTTTCTGTAATCCCAGTGGTTACGTTCTCGCTCCCGTCCTCGGATAAGAAAATAATTTTATTAATAATATGGTGATTAAACACAGACGGGTCCTCTGGCATAACGCTTATAGCCATAGCAACTCCCATAAAACATATTAATAGTACTCTAGAAAATAAAGTTTGCATTGATTGAAAAAGCTCCATACATAGTGTCAATATCGTTCAAATTATAGTTGCCATAATTAAGGCTCAAGTAATCATTTAATAACCATGCCAATTCATATTGACTCATGTTCAACAATGGTTTCGTCGGGTCTTGGCTGATCCCTGTTTTAACTTTAACAAATAATTTCTTAAAGAAAAGGTCTTTAACATATTCTACTGACAAAGCATTTTCTTTAGACTCATTATACAACCGATCTTCTCTTTGCTGAAAAATCTGCATAGCGTTAACCAGTTCTCCACCAAGATCATGCTGAATGTTAACATCATATAAACCCATATTCTTGGCAATCTCTTGCTCAAAGGGCCTTAATTGTTGGTCTATCCAGATGTTTATCTGTGAAGCGGAATATTCTCGCAGCATGGCATTCGCTTCTTGGTTATCCGCAATACCTTCTTGCAAAATAGACCTATAAAAATCGGGTCTAAATACTGCAGGAACTAAATAAGAAATAACTGTATCCATTTGGTCAGAGGTCATATCGGTAATATATATTCTACCTTGAGCTAACGCATAACCAGAGTCACCTTTCTTGTAATGTTCTATGGAAAAAGAATTTAGGTCATTGATTGGGCCTTGGATAAAAACAACAAATAAATGGTCTTCATGCTTGACGCTATCAGTTGCAACAATTGACTTTTGTACTTCACTAAAAGTTTTAATATTAAAGTATGGTGTTGCACTCCTCTTGTCCTTAAATACAGGATGAGGTTCCATCTTTATCTCCACATAATTATCACCAATTTCAGAAGAGCCTGCACCAAAAATTTCTCTTTGTTTCTGCCTATCCATTAGGTTAAATATCTTGTTCATAAATATTATTCGACCATTGCTAAACTTAAAAATACCTTCTGTATCAAGAGTATTCAAGGAGCCTTCCACCTTCAGAAGTTCTGGTCGTTCTTCAAAAGTAATATTAATGTTGGTAAACCACTTATTCAAATCTTCCTCATTACTCTTTTGAACTATCTGAATGTCCTTGCCAAGACCTACACTTAAATCAAGCAAAAGAGGTGGTTTGACCTCACTTAACCCGCTCTTCCCGCCAACGCCTAACCCAATCTGGTAAATACCACTCTCAGCAATGATTTTTGTTTTAAAAACTGGACCTTTTTCTTTCTCTGTTAAAGCATCGTTTAATTGTTCCCTAATAAGTTCTTTTTTAAAGGCAACGGTATATTTTCCCTTGATGCTTGTATCGAACAACTTCACCCTACCCTTAAATAAATCTTTAATATCTAACTTCAAATTAGCTGGGTTTAAATTAATATCCAAATCAAACACAAGGCCAGCAAATTTATCTAAAAATCCAGCAAAAGCAACGCCACCATTACAAATAAACTCGTTTAACTTTCCATCAGTGTCTAACCCTTGCCAATTAATTTTCATATCTTTTGGGAAGATTATCCTGCTATCTTTTACCTTAAGATCAGCAAAAACAATTTTCAGAGGTGTTCGTAACATAAACCCAGGAGCAAAAGCTAATTCAAAGTTTCTTAACGTAGCTTCTTCCGAATTAATCATAGGATTAATAAATGGTCCCGTTATACTTAACAACAACGTACCTTGGTTCTTAATGTTTGCTAACATTTTATTAAAAATAGTCAAAATACCAATATCGTCCTTATCCAAAAATAAATATAAATCCAAGGCCTGCTTGTTAGGATTATCTTTAAAAGCATCCTTAAAATTTATCTTACCTTTCAATAAATCGTTTGTTCTGCGACCATCCATCTTTGCAAATAAATTAACTATCTCGATTTCATCCTTCTCCGGATAGTATTTGGTAAAAACACTTAGTTCTTCAAAATCTTTATTCATTATCTTAGTGTTCTTCGCTCTAACAGAAACATCAAAAAAATCACCTTTAAGGGCTGACAACAACCTAATTTCTTCTGCATTAATAAAACTGTAGCGGCCCTCGTTCAACGTTAAGTCACTAGAAAAAACTAAATCGTTCAAATAAGAAATATGCAAATATCCTTTTAATGTCCCGTAAATTCCCGGCAGGAACTCAGCACTGGAAGATTGCTCCAGAACCTTCAGCTCATCTAAGGCCTGAGAAATATTGCTTCCTCTTAATGAGTAGAGATTCTGTGCTTCTCTTTTCATTAAATCGTTATACTTATCGAAAATACTGATATTACTTTTAGCTTCTTTTTTAATAAGATCGTTTTTGTTTCTCCAATTGATTTGAATATTATTATAAAGGTCAAAAATATTTTCTAATTCACCTTTGATAACCTTAATCTGAACATCAAAAGGATTAACTCCAGAAGGTAGCGGCTTTAAATATAAGCTACCCGAAACAAAATAACTATCCTTAAAATGATTAACTTCTACCTCTTTGAAAGATATTTTTTCACCATCCAGAACAAATCTGCCACTGACATCTGGCAAAAAAACTCCGCGATATAATGCGTCTTGCAAGTTAGCTTTTAAATCAAAGGTTATTTTACCTTTATTGTTTCGAGCTTTACCTTGAATACCCTTAACCTCACCTTTAATTCCAGCAGGAAAAAACAGCCAACCCTTACTGCTCGCAGAGCCACTAACAATTTCTGCTAAAAAATCAGAGGTTGAACGATACTCCCCATAAAAAATAACATCCGTGCCTTTGTTTACAAGCCTAGCATTAGACAGAACAACATTGTTCCCTGTTATTGCTATAACTCCACTAAAAGAATCTATACTTTGCGACGCAACAACTGCTTTTGATAAATAAACAGAACCAGTCACACCTTGGTCTTTCAAGAAAAGTTTATTTTTATCAGGGAACATTGTGATGTCGCAACTTACAATACCCTTATAACCGATACCGATAGGCTTAATAAATGTTTTAGCAATCGTCATATCCAAATTACTAGCTTGAACGTTTAAGCGCTTCACTTTCTTGTCCTCTACCCTTACTTTCAGGGCCAAAGTTGATGTTTTGTTTTTCATATTAACGGAAATACTGAGACCATTCTCAAACCTAACATTCATTTCACCCTTCATGGCTATTTGTGGAGTTGTCACTTCAAACAAATCAATCTCGCCAACAATATTGCCACGCATTTTAGAAGCAGGGTCTTTCAAAAAAGCTTTGTTATACACACCTGAAACAAAACCCTCAAAGTTTGCTTTAGCTCTATAGTTGCCAGTAACAGTATAAAAGAAATAAAAATCATCAACCTCTAACGCACTTTTAGAAAAAGCCACAAAAAAGCTATTATCTTTATTTAAGTGCCCATTTAAATAAACCACTGAATCTGGCTGATTAATCACAGCATACGACTTCTCAGCAAAGACGGTTCTGCCCTGTTCTGCTTGCCAATATACTCTCGCTTGTAATAAATCCTGACCAAAAGCCTTCGCTTCTTTTCCAATTATATCCACAAACCCATTAAGGTTTTCCGTATAACTATCTATCCTCAGCGCAAGGTCAACCTTCCCTGTGAATGGCTCCGATTTAAAATAACTATACAGTTCCACATCTCGAATATCTACAACCATAGAAACATAGGGAGGAAAATCTGGTTTCATTTCGATATAGCCATAACCTAGACCAACGCCTTTATAAGCATTAACCTCACGAAATATTAAGTCAACCTTGTTGTCTGCAAAAGTAAAAGCCAAGGTTCCCCTATCAAGCGAATAGCCGATAACAGTACCAACGTAATTATCAACATTGCCAGTTATTACTACTTTTTTCTCCTCGTTTGTGGAGATACTTAAGTCTGTCTTGGCAACTCCTCTGAGTTTTAGTGTCTGAAGAAAGGGCAAAAATTTCTCTACTTTACCCAGATCAGTGGAAGAATTATTTACATGAATTTTCAGCTTATAAAAATCATCTACTCTCCCATTTACATCAAACTGCTGGCCTTCGATCTGAGTGTTTAATTTTTTCAGCAAAATTCCATTATTATTGACCATAAGTGTGCCCTCATTAATCAGCACATCTTTTGTTAAAATCGCCATTTTAAATAAGGTGTTTTTGCTTTTATAATCAACATCAAATCTGATTGGAAGGTCTGTTTTTTTCTTAACTTCATTATTTTTTAACACTATTTCCAAGTCACCTTCTGCGTTCTTAAATAAAAAATCATCGTTAGGCATAAAATAATTAATTTCTTTACTTATTTCACAACCAGTAGCTTTTATCTTTGCCCAATAATCTTTTGACTTTATTTCACCAGACGCAAAAACTTTATTTTTATCTTTGTTTAAATATCCTGAAAAATTCTTGATTTTCGTATAGCCATCCTTGTAGTTAATCAAAGTGTTGAGCTTATAGACCTTATTAGTATTAGGGGATTTGAAAGGTTTGGCACCAAAACCTCGTTCATCATAATATTCTACTGTTCCCCTTTTAACCCTCACATCAATATCTAGTCCTAATACTTCATTAGCATTATCTGTTGGGAATTTAATTTTCTTTAACAGCTCTAAGAAATTGAAGGTATCATCCTTAAAATGTTTAACTTGAATTATTGGTTTATCCAAAATCACAGTTGAAATAGCTGAAAGGTCTTTATTTTTAATCCCTTTCCCGAGATTAAAGTTTATCTTGATGGAATCTGCACTAAAAATGTCCGAGGAGGGAACTGAAACATCCTCAACTTGCACTCCCCTGATGGTAAGCGAAGACAATGGATTTATTTGAATGCTGTTTACTGTAACAAATTCAGGCAATACTTTTACTGCCTCTTGCAAGACAAAATTTTCCAAAGCTCTCATCCCTAGGATGTACCCAAAAACAAGAACCAAACCCATTGAAGCCAGTATTATTTTTTTCATTCTCTCTTGTATTATAATCTCTTTCGGTCATAATGATAAATCAATACTAAATTATGTTACACAACAATAAAGCAATATTATTAATATCATCTCCTGACAAAGAAGGTTTAGTCTATAAGGTAACTGAATTTATTTTCATACACAAAGGCAATTTGCTACATGCTGAGCAACATATAGACAAAGAAACTAACTATTTCTTCATGCGACTAGAATTCGAGATTGCTAATTCCGAATTAGATAAAGCGACACTCCTAGCTCAGCTTGAACCAATAAAACAACAATATAACATGAACATTCAGCTCTTTTTTCGAGAGGAACCTCAAAAGGTTGCTATTTTTACTTCAAAAACAGACCACTGCTTATACGACCTATTAATTAAAAATAAATCCGAAGAACTACAGTTTAATCCTTGCTGTATTATCTCTAATCACCAAAACACTCAAAGTATCGCTGAACATTTCCATATTCCTTTCCATCATATTCCTGTTATCCATGAATACAAAAAAGAAGCTGAAGCAACTCAATTGAAAATCTTAGCAGAATATAAGGTTAATCTGATTGTTCTTGCCAGATATATGCAAGTCTTGGGTCCTGACTTTGTCTCCCAATATAATCGACAAATAATTAATGTTCATCACTCTTTCCTGCCAGCGTTTGTAGGAGCCGATCCCTATAAACAAGCCTATAATAGAGGTGTAAAAATTATTGGAGCTACTTCGCACTACACTACAAATATTTTAGATGAAGGGCCGATAATAGAACAAAAAGTAGTCAGAGTTAATCATAAAGATAATTTAGAAGGATTCATCAGGAAAGGAAAAGAACTAGAAAAACAAGTTCTCTCCTATGCAGTAAATAAACATCTCCAAAATAAAATTTTGGTGTTTGAAAATAAAACCGTTGTTTTTGATTAAATCCGCCTAGATTGACACCTATACCCAAAAGTATTACAATACAATCCACTTACAACGTGGAGCACAGATTTTTTGTCTGTGTTCAGTGACGCGGGATGGAGCAGTTGGTAGCTCGTTGGGCTCATAACCCAAAGGTCGTCAGTTCGAGTCTGGCTCCCGCAACCA
>JAQWCF010000050.1 GCA_028706105.1 Candidatus Margulisiibacteriota bacterium | reverse complement strand
GGGCACTCTTCCTATTGGAGCATCAATAGAGTCTTGTTCATGCGGAAGATATCCATGAACGAGCGCTAGATATTTCTTTTCGATATTTCTAGTTTCAAAAAGTTTTGCCATTTTTTCATGAGATTCGTTGCTTTTAGCAACCACCATCAGACCAGAAGTATCTTTGTCTAATCTGTGGACAATCCCTGGACGTTCAGGTCCACCAATAGTTGAAAGTTTTTTTCCGCTGTGCAGCAAGGCATTAACAAGGGTATTGTCTTTATTTCCAGCACCTGGGTGAACGGTTAAGCCAACAGGTTTGTTAATAATGATTAAATGCTTATCTTCATAAACAATCTCAAGCTCAATGTCTGTTGGTTGGTATTCAATTGCTTTTTCATCAAGTAAGAGGGAAACAATGTCTCCATCTCTTAGGTTATGGCTGAGCTTAACGGGTTTGCTGTTAACCGTTATGGGTTCATTTTGATGGCAAGCTTTAATAAAAGAACGACTTTTCTCGGTTTGTTCACTTAACCAGACGTCAAGCCGCATAGAATGTTCGTTATTATAGACGAGGTTCATATTTTTTCTTAAATAAACCCAAGACGTATAGGAGCATGCCAACATTTATAAAAACGTCAGCTGAATTGAAATAAGGAATTAAGGGAAGCTTTATGAAATCTATGACATGTCCATAAATTATTCTGTCTAGTAAATTGCCTGCCCCTCCCGCTAGTATAAAAATGATAGCTTTCTGGTGCAAAGCATTATTTACAAAGAAAGTTTTTTTGAATATCAATAAAGTTAAAAGTAACGAGACAGTGAGAAAGACAACAAGCATAGACTTTTCACTGAGCATTCCAAAGGCAACACCAGTATTGTGAACAATAGTAAGATTCATTTTTGAGCTTAAAAAAATGATCGATAGCTTGGTGAGCTGATCGGTCATTAATAATATAAAAAAGATGTATAACATTATTTGTCTAGTAGTGCAGCAATACCTGGAAGAATCTTACCTTCTAATAGTTCCAATGAAGCGCCACCGCCTGTTGAGATGTGATCCATTTTATTTTCAAGTCCAATTTTTTTAATTGCTGCGGCACTGTCCCCGCCACCAATAATGGTAATAGCTGGAGATTTTGCTAGAGCGTTAGCGATTGCGTTTGTTCCAGTAGCAAATTTATCCATTTCAAATACTCCAACTGGTCCGTTCCAAATAATCGTTCCTGCTGTTGCTATAATTTTTTCAAATTTGGTAATAGTTTTTGGTCCTATGTCCAGCCCTTCCCATCCTTCTGGCATAGCATTATAAGGAACTATTTGAGAGTTAGCATTAGCGTTAAAGTCATCACCAACAACGATATCGTCTGCAAAAAATATTGAAACATTTTTTGTTTTTGCAGCGGTGATTATTTCTCTTGCAGTATCTAGGTAGTCAGGTTCACAGATAGATGTTCCAACGCTATAGCCTTGAGCTTTAAAGAAGGTGTAGCTCATGCCGCCACCAATTAACATGATATCAACTTTGTCTAATAAATGCTTGAGTACAGTAATTTTAGACGAAACCTTTGCTCCACCAATTATGGCAACAAATGGTCTTTTTGGTGCGGTTAGTGCTTTACCAAAGTATTCAAGCTCTTTTTCGATTAAGAGTCCTGCATAAGCTGGTAGATATTTTGTGACACCTTCTGTAGAAGCATGTGCTCTGTGTGCAGAACCAAAAGCATCATTTACATAAATATCAGCTATTGAGGCAAGTTTTTTAGAAAATTCAGGATCATTTTTAGTCTCTTCTTTATAGAAACGAACATTTTCAAGTAAAAGAACGTCACCATTATTCATTTTAGAAACGAGAGCTTCAACTTCATCTCCTACACAATCTGGGGCTAATTTAACTTCTTGTCCAAGGTGCTTGCTGAGGTTTTTTGCAACGGGTGCTAGCGAAAACTCAGGGGCTGGACCTTCTTTTGGTCTACCAAAGTGGCTACATAAAATAACTTTTGCTCCGCCGTTTTTTAAAAAATTAATAGTTGGCAATGCTTCTATTATTCTGGTGTCGTCAGTTATTCTGTCACCATCTACGGGAACATTGAAGTCGCATCTTACAAGAATTTTTTTTCCGGTTAGAGTCTTGATGTCTTTGATTGTTTGTTTCTGCATTGTGATCCTCCTAAAGAATATAAAAAAAGTTTTATTTATTATAAAGCAGATGCCATATTTTGTAAAAACAATAACCTCTCGCTAATGTAATACAAGTTTGTAGATAAGTTGATCCATGTAAAACCTTCAAAATAGTAAGACACCTTTACTTTCAAGGAAATCTTATAAGTACTATAATGAGAATATGAAAAATATATTCAATAAAATATATGCTCTTTATTTTCTTTTAATGGGTGTTGTTTTGGTTGTAGTAACTTATTTAATGTCTATAACAATTTTGTTATTTTTAGGAAAAAAAGCTAAATATACCTTAAGAAAACTGTATAAAATGAATTCTCGTCTTATTTTAATTTTGCAAGGAATCGTTCCAAAAGTAAGTGGTAAGTTTCCTAAGGGAACATTTGTTTTTTGTATGAATCATCAGAGTGATTTGGATATCTTAATTGCCTTAGCATTATTGCCCTCTGGTTTTTTATTTGTTGCCAAAGAAGAATTGCTTAGGGTTCCATTTATCGGTTCACTAATCAAAATGGCGGGGTATATCACTATAGATAGAAAGAACAATAGACGTTCAACGGAAACATTAGACCAAATAAAGATGGAGTTAACGCAAGGACGCTCAGTTTTGGTTTTTCCAGAAGGAACAAGGTCAATGGACGGAGAGATACAGAAGATAAAGCGTGGAGGGATACAGGTTGCCTTTCAGACAAGAACACCAGTGGTTCCTGTAGTTAATGATCCTGTGTTTAAGATATTTAATAAATCAGCGACAAACATTAGTTATCATAAGGTGAAGACAATGGTCGGAAAGCCAATTGTTTATGACTGGGAAAATCATAGCAGAGATTATTCTATGGAAAGTGCTATGCAGTTAGAAATAGTAATGAAAGAACTGTTGTCTAGTATTCGTAAGTAAGCTGGTTTATTTTTTGAGTTTCTTTTTCTTTTTTACGCCTTGCTTAGTTTGAATATTGCGTTTTAAGTCTATCTGCTTTTCTTCGCTTTTTTTAAGAAAGTTGAGCATTTTAGATTCAAAAGGATTAAGTTCTCCAGTTTCAGCTAGCTTTTTAGCTTTTCTTCTGTCCATTGTGGCGATTCTATTTTCTTCTGAGATTTCTGTTTCTACATGTTCTTTGGGTG
Source organism: Candidatus Margulisiibacteriota bacterium (assembly GCA_028706105.1). Classification (NCBI taxonomy): domain Bacteria; kingdom Bacillati; phylum Candidatus Margulisiibacteriota; species Candidatus Margulisiibacteriota bacterium. Next base: position 10,602 of record JAQWCF010000050.1, on the reverse strand, counting down.
GAGAAGCTTTTTTCATAGAAAGGTCATATTTGCCCTTAGGGTTTTTGCCTAGAACTTTGACCTTAACGTTGTCATTAAGGGCGACATGCTTATTAATGTCGGTAACATACTCGTTAGCTATTTCTGAAATATGGACAAGACCTTCGTTATTTCCTGGTAGTTTGACAAAGGCTCCAAAGCTTGTAACGCCTGTAACTACACCATCTACTATGGAATCTTTTTCTAATATATTTTCTTCGTTTTCTATGCTAATCACCTTTTTTGCGTATTATTTTATACGCTACCTCGTTTTGCTTAACTAGACCCAATATTGTTCTCGCTTTTTGCTCGATGTTCATTAGCGATCCAGTTTCTACAAGTTGCTCATTAAGCATTTTGTTTTTCTCTTCTTCAAAAATAATCAGTCGATTCGTAGACCGAATCTTTTGACTATAGTTAACATTATAATACAGAATCCTCAAATTCTGGTATAACATACTTGCAACCATCAGAACCAAAAGAAACGTAACGAACCGACTTCTTATAAAAGTATCAAACACTAAACCACCAAAAAGCCTTTTTACACTTTCAGATTATAAAATGATTTAATACCCTTGTAAACAGCTTCCGCTCCGAGTTCTTCTTCAATTCTTAGTAATTGGTTGTATTTAGCTATTCTATCAGTTCTGCTTGCTGAACCAGTTTTAATTTGTCCTGCATTTGTAGCAACTACGATGTCAGCAATTGTTGTATCCTCTGATTCGCCTGATCTATGTGACACTACTGCAGTGTAACCAGCTTCTTTTGCCATAGCGATAGTATCAAGAGTTTCACTTAATGTGCCAATTTGGTTTACCTTGACTAGAATAGAGTTGCAGATCCCTTTAGTAATGCCTTCTGCTAATCTTTTGGTGTTTGTAACAAATAAGTCGTCGCCAACAATTTGTATTTTAGAACCTAATTTTTCAGTCATTAATTTGAAGCCGTTCCAGTCATCTTCGGCTAAACCATCTTCAATGGAGATGATTGGGTATTTGCCACAAAGGAACTCATAGTAAGCAACCATTTCCGCAGATGTTCTCACAACACCTTCACCCTTGAAGTTGTAGTTTCCTTTGTCGAACATTTCAGAAGCAGCTACGTCTAGGGCAATCATAACATCAACACCTGGCTTGTAACCTGCTTTAGTTGCAGCTTCCATAATTACTTGAATAGCTTCTTCGTTAGTTTTTAGGTTAGGAGCAAAGCCACCTTCATCTCCAACGGAAGTATTAAGGTCTTTGGACTTTAATACTTTTTTTAGAGAATGAAAGATTTCAGCGCCACAGCGCAGAGCTTCTTTGAAAGAAGGAGCACCAACAGGCATAACCATAAACTCTTGGATATCAACGGTGTTGTCTGCGTGAGAACCACCGTTAAGGATGTTCATCATTGGGACTGGTAGTTGGTGTGCATTTGTTCCACCAATATATGAATATAAAGGAAGACCACAACTCATGGCCGCAGCTTTTGCAGCAGCTAGAGAAACACCTAGAATAGCATTTGCGCCTAATTTCCCTTTATTTTCTGTTCCATCTAATTCGATCATTGTGTTATCGATAGCTCTTTGTTCAACAGCATCATAACCAATAAGTTCTTCAGCGATTATTTCATTTACATTTTCAACAGCTTTTAGAACACCTTTTCCTAAATATCTGTTCTTGTCTCCATCTCTAAGCTCAACTGCTTCGTGTATCCCAGTAGAAGCACCAGAAGGAACAATTGCTCTTCCCATAGCTCCGTCTTCACAGAAAACATCTACCTCAATAGTAGGATTTCCTCTGGAATCCATAACCTCTCTTGCGTGAATATCTATTATTTCTGACATAAAATTATCCTCCTTATTATTAGGTCTTTTGTATTATAAAGCTAAACGCCTTACTAGGCAAAGGAATAATGGAATTCTTAGTCATTAGTAAGTGGAGGAGTTGATAAGTGATGCTTTGAGTTGGCTGAATGCTCCCTAATTATTAATTGCGCTGACAAGTTTTACCAGATATTATATTTTGGATACATTTTTTATTAGAAGGGAAGTATTAAAGATGATGGACATGACTAAAGGTGGTACAGCAAAACAAATTTTGTTGTTTACCTTACCAATGCTTATCGGGAGTGTTTTTCAACAGTTTTATAATGTTACAGACTCCATAATAGTTGGAAAATTTCTTGGCAAGGAAGCTCTTGCAGCCGTCGGCGCAGCGTTTCCCGTTATGTTTCTTTTGATTGCTCTTACGATGGGAGCAACAATGGGAATAACGGTATTAATATCGCAGTATTATGGTGCCAAGGATTATGAAAAAGTAAAAATTTGTATTGAAACTGCCTACATATTTATGATTGTTATGGCGATTGCTATTACGATTATAGGTTTTTTATTAAATGACTATATCCTTCATTTTATGAAAACGCCTGTAGAGATATTTGATGATGCTAAACTCTACATAAATGTTATTTTTAGTGGGTTAATTCTTCTTTTTGGGTACAACTCCATAAGTTCAATTCTTAGAGGCCTTGGAGATTCTAGAACGCCACTGTATCTATTAATATTTTCAGCTTTTTTAAATATTGGCTTGGATTTATTATTTATTATAGTGTTTAAGTGGGGTGTTTGGGGTGCCGCCTTTGCGACAGTAATTGCCGAGGGTTTTTCTTTTGTAGGAGGGATAATTTATTTGCAAGCTATTAATCCATTATTTAGAGTAAATTATTTGAAATTACGATTTGATAAATCAATTTTTATGGATAGCATTAGCATTGGTTTGCCAACAGGAGCACAGCAGATGTTCGTTGCTGCGGGGATGATGGCGCTTACAAGAATTGTGAATCAGTTTGGAACAAATGCGATAGCAGCATTTACTGCGGCCGGTAGAATCGATTCGTTTGCGATGATGCCAGCTATGAATCTGTCTATGGCGATGTCAACTTTTGTGGGCCAGAACATTGGAGCAGGCAAACATGAGAGGGTAAAAGCTGCCATTAAAACTAGTATTTTTATTTCTTTAATAATCTCTGTAATAATTTCGGTTTCTGTCATTTTGTTCAGCAGTCCATTATTAAGACTTTTTACTAATGATTTAGATGTTATTTCTATAGGTAAGGATTATTTATTTATTGTTGGTGGATTTTATTTTGCCTTTATGTTGATGTTTATTTTTAATGGAGCTTTAAGAGGCGCTGGAGACACTTTAATCCCAATGTTTATAACTCTTTTTTCCTTGTGGATTATCAGAATACCCGTTTCTTCTTTTCTTTCTACAAAAATGGGAACTGATGGTATTTGGTGGGGCATTCCAATTGCTTGGCTCATTGGAGCGGTGTTTTCGGGTTTATATTTTTCAACTGGAAGATGGAAGAAAAAAGTTTTTGTTAAACGTAGTATCGCGAATCTCGAGGCGATAGAGATAATTAGTGAAATTGAGCTGGATGAGCTGGAAAGAAAAGAGTGTAGGCAATAGAGATAATGGCCAGTCCGTAAGCCGGATCCTGTTCTATGTCATCATTTATCTTGGACAAACATTACTGTTTATCTCTAGCAACCTACCCGCAAATCCAAATGGAGCGAGCAACTCCTCTTTGCCTATTTGGTCTTGCTCCCTGTAGAGTTTAGCCGTTTCACCCCGTCAGGAATGCTTAGTAAAACTTCGCGGATCCTGACGGACTACGTCTCTGTTCCACTAGTCCTCGGCTTGCGCCGGACGGGCGTTACCCGCTACAGTGCTCTATGGAGTCCGGACTTTCCTCCCGTAAATAAATACAGACGATGACTCGACTGGCCAATTACATTATATAGCTTTTAATTTTTTAAGTCTCGATAGAAATTTGTTAGCCCAAAGTGATAATGTCACCCCTGAGCAAAGTAGAAATGTCACCCTTAGTACACAAGAACCTTAAACTAAAGGTTGAAGAGCGTTTGTATGGAATTTTTAAGTTCAGTTAGGGTTTAGGCGCAGAGCTAAGAACTTGAAATAATAGAGAATTCACGTATACTAAAAAGATAAGTGTTACGAAAAGAAGGAGGGACAAAATGGAAGAAAATAAGATGAATATGCCGTTATTAGGAGATGAGTTTCCGCAACTAGAGGTGCAAACAACACATGGACCAATGAACATTCCCGCGGACCAAAAAGGAAGATGGTTTGTGCTATTTAGTCATCCTGCAGACTTTACTCCAGTTTGTACTACCGAGTTTGTAGCTTTTCAAGCTAGATACGAGCAGTTTAAGGAATTAGGTTGTGATTTAATAGGACTGTCAATTGACCAGATTTTTTCACACATTAAATGGATTCAGTGGATAAAAGAGAGCATGGGTGTTGAGATTAAGTTTCCAGTGGTAGCTGCGAATGACTCAATTGCTTCTAAACTAGGAATGCTACATCCAGGTAAAGGTTCAAGTACTGTGAGAGCGGTATTTATTGTTGACCCTGAAAGCAAAGTTCGCTTGATTATGTATTATCCACAAGAAGTTGGAAGAAACATGGATGAAGTCGTAAGAGCTGTAAAAGCATTACAAATATCAGATAAACAAGGCGCAGTTGCCGCAGGTTGGCCTGATAACGAGTTAATTAAAGATAGGATTATCGTTGCTCCTGCAAAAACTATGGATGATGCAGCAGCGCGTTTAAAAGATAAATCTTTGGAGTGTTATGATTGGTGGTTTTGCCATAAACCATTGAAATAGGTAATAATAAAAAAGGCTCCGAAAGGAGCCTTTTTTATTTGTAATTATCAGAAATAAAAGTTGAATTAATCAACTTTTATTTTAAACTGCTTCATAGTAATATTATGTCATGAAGAAGAACATTCGAAGTTTAGATCAAATAATTGTGGAATGTGGCAAAGCAGAAAGTTCTGCTATTCCGATATTGCAGGCAATTCAACAGGACTATGGGTTTATTTCTAAAGAACATATGAAAGAAATATGTAGTAAAACAGAAATAAAAGCAAACAGATTATATGGAATTGCTACTTTTTATAGTCAATTTAAATTATCCCCAGCAGGAACAAACTTGATAAGAATTTGCAAAGGGACTGCTTGTCACGTAAGAGGTGCTGATAATTTGATAGATGTTATTAAAGAAGAGTTAAAAATAGGAATAGGTGAAACAACAGCTGACAATAAGTTCACACTGGAGACAGTTGCCTGTTTGGGTTGTTGCTCACTTGCTCCAGCCGTGATGATAAATGGTGAGGTTTATGGAAAACTGACAGCAGATAAGTTGAAGCAGATATTGAGGGGCGTTCAATAGTTCAAGAGTTCATTAGTTGAAGAGTTAGAGATTTGGAGGGCTAGAGAGTTGAAGGATAAAATTTTATTAAAAGTTGGAATGGGCACTTGCGGTCTTGCTGCAGGGGCACAACCCATTTATGACAAACTAAAGGAACAGGTTGCTAACTATAAAAATATAGAAATAGACTATACTTCTTGTAATGGTTTGTGTCATTTAGAGCCACTTATTGAAACAACGATAGACGGAAAAACATATATCTTTTCCAACCTTTCAGCTGATGAACTTCCCACTCTTTTAGCAGATATTGCAAATAATAATATTACGAACCAAATTAAAATTTTGGAAAAGTCAGATAAGTTAAAAGGACAAAACAGAATAGTTTTAGAGAATTGTGGAATAATTAATCCAGACAGATTAAGTGATTATCTTGAGAAAGAAGGATATTCAGCACTTAAAAATATTCTTAATAATAATATTCCTGCTGAAGAAGTTATAGATACAGTCAAGCGTTCTGGTCTTCGTGGTAGAGGTGGCGCTGGGTTTAGTACAGGAACTAAATGGGAGTTTGCGAGAAAATCGCAGAGTGAGCAAAAATATGTTATATGTAATGCGGACGAAGGTGATCCTGGTGCTTTTATGGATAGAGCTGTGATGGAAGGCGACCCGCATAGAGTTTTAGAGGGACTTGTTATTAGTGGTTATGCTATTGGAGCAAACACTGGCTATGTTTATTGTAGGGCAGAATATCCTCTTGCGATTAAACGCCTTAGTAAAGCAATAGTAGATGCAGAGGAAGCTAATTTACTAGGAAAGAACATTTTAGGTTCAGGGTTTGATTTTAAGATAATAATTAAAGAAGGTGCTGGTGCATTTATTTGTGGCGAAGAAACAGCGCTTATTGCTTCTATTGAGGGCCAACGAGGTATGCCAAGAATCAAGCCTCCGTTCCCAGCAACAAAAGGTTTGTGGGAGAAACCAACAAATATTAATAATGTAGAGACTTTAGCAAATATACCTTGGATTATTCGTAAAGGTGCAGAGAGCTTTAATAGCCTTGGTACAGAAAAAAGTCCTGGTACAAAAGTTTTTTCTTTAGCTGGAAAAATAAAAAATGCAGGGCTAGTGGAAGTAGAGATGGGCGTTCCTTTGCGAGATATTATTTATGGTATTGGCGGAGGCTCTTCAACTAAAAAAAAGGTGAAAGCTGTGCAATTGGGTGGTCCGTCTGGTGGATGTATCCCTGCTGAATTATTTGACACTTTAGTGGATTATGAAAGCTTAATGAGTACAGGGGCAATAGTTGGTTCAGGTGGAATGGTTGCTGTAGACGAAGATACTTGCATGGTTGACTTGGCCAAGTATTTTATGCAGTTTATTCAGAGTGAGTCTTGTGGAAAATGTACTTTTTGTAGAATTGGAACAAAAAGGATGTTAGAAATACTCACTAGAATGACAGAGGGAAAATCAAGTCTTGAGGAACTTAACAAACTGCAAGCTTTGGCGAAGAATGTTGGAGTAGCTTCGTTGTGCGCTCTTGGTAAGACAGCTCCAAACCCAGTAATGACTACATTAAGATACTTTGAGAATGAGTACCTCGAACATATCAAGGAAAACAAATGTTCTACGGGTGCGTGTAAAGCTTTGGTTACATATACAATTGACCAAGATAAGTGTATTGGTTGTACAAAATGTGCGAAAAATTGTCCTGTTGATACAATTTCAGGAGAACTTAAAAAGCCACATTTTATTCATCAAGAGAAGTGCATTAAGTGTGGAAATTGTGAAGCAGTTTGCCCAGTGGATGCAGTCTTGAGGAAATAAAAAAGTTTCCCTTGGTCTATGTGCTGAGTTTGTCGAAATAGGCGTTAAGGGTTGGAAGGTGAAAAATGGGTAGAATAACAATAAACAGTAAGGAATATCAATTTAAAGAGGGGCAAACAATTTTAGACGTTTGCACTAAAAACGAAATATTTATACCAACACTTTGTCACGTGAAAGAATTAGAGCCTTATGGTAGTTGCTTTGTGTGTGTTGTAGAAGTTACGAATGGTAGAGCAGGGATTTATCCTGCTTGTTCTACAGGTTGTATGGACGGAATGATTGTTGAGACAGAGAACGACAGAATTCGTGGAATTAGAAAGATGGCATTAGAGTTATTAATGTCTGACCACTTTGGAGATTGTGTTGCTCCCTGTAGCTTAGAAGGTTGTCCAGCAAATATAAATATTCAAGGATTTTTAGCTTTAGAAAAAGAAGGAAAATACCAAGAGGCAGCTCAGCTTATTCGAAAAAAAGCTCCCATGCCAAATATGTTAGGTAGAGTTTGTCCTGCTCCTTGCGAAAAAGTATGCAGAAGAAATAGAGTAGACGAAGCAGTTAGTATCAGGATCCAAAAAAGATATATTTCTGACAAAGAAATCGAACAGGGTGGACCATTTTTACCATCGAAACAAGCTAAAACCGACAAAAAAATTACAATTATTGGCGCTGGCCCAACTGGGATGAGTGCGGCTTATTATTTAGCGCTAGAAGGTCACGAGGTTACTGTCTATGAGGCGCATCCTAAACATGGTGGCATGACTAGATATGGAATCCCTTATTATAGATTGCCTGAAGATATTATTGATACTGAGTTAGATGCTATTGTTGAACAATTAGGCGTTAAAATGTTCTACAACACTACAATTGGTAAAGACATTAAGTTCGAAGAAATTTTAAATAAATCTGATGCAGTGCTGATTGCAATTGGAGCTCAAACATCTACATCTATGGATATTCCGGGAGAATCCTCCGTCAAAGTCATTTCTGCTGTAGAATATTTAGAAAAAACTGCCAAACATACACCGATTGCCTTAGGAGCTAATTCTCTGATTGTCGGTGGCGGACATACTGCAATGGATGCAGCTAGAACAGCTGTGAGAACAGGTACCAAGACAACCGTTATTTATCGTAGAAGCGAAGAAGAAATGCCAGGCAAAGATGAAATTGAGGAAGCAGTCGAAGAAGGCGTGGTCTTTCAGTTTCTTTCAGCGCCAATTAAGTGTGAAGAAGTTGAGGGTAAATTAAAAGTAACTTGTATTAAAATGGGGTTAAGTGAACCAGATAATACTGGTAGAAGAAAGCCTTTTCCAATTTCAGGAAGTGAATATGTGCTGACAGCCGATACGATGGTTATGGCTATTGGGCAAAAAGTAGAGGCCTCTTTTGTTGCTTCAGAATTAATATCGAAACGGGGCACCTTGGAAATCGATAAGAAAACTTATCAAACCAAAAACCCTAAGATTTTCGCTGCAGGAGATTGTGTTAGCGGCCCAGATTTAGTTGTCACCGCTGTTGCTGCTGGCAGAAAAAGTGCTTTTTCTATAGACCAATATCTAAAAAGCGAGATAGTGACTGGAGAGAAACCTCTTTTTAGTTCTGTCACTGGAGAATTAAACGAACTTCCAGACCAGATGTTTGCGGAATATGCCAAAGTACCAAGAATGAAAATTCCTCAGTTATCTCAAGAAAAGAGAAAAGCATCTTTTTCTTCTATCGAATTAACTTCTCCTGAAACAATGATTCAAGCGGAGGCGGAACGTTGCTTATCATGTGGTTGCGTAGAGATAAATGATTGTAAGTTAAAAGAATACTGCGAGATTTATGATGTTGAGACTCAAATGTTTGCTGGTGAAAATAGAACTTATGCTAAAGACAAGAGTCAAAAAGATGTTGTTCTTGAAGAAGATAAATGTATTAATTGTGCCTCTTGTATTAGAGTTGCAGAAGCCAACAAAAACAATAAAATGCTTGGTCTAATTAACAGAGGATTCTCGTCTAGAGTAAAACCACCTTTTAATGAAGCTATGAAAAATATTGATGCCACTGCTTATCAAGAAGTTGTTAAAAATTGTCCCACTGCTGGGATCAGGTTGGCTGGCAAAAAAATCGATTACCTTAAAGAGTAATATTTGTTAAAAGTTTTTTTCTTGATATAGAAAAATAATTAAGATAAACTTCACTAATTAAATAGGTCTTAATTTTAGAAAAAAGAAAGGAATAGAAATGAGTTCAAAATATATCAGCAGGATCATGAAAGAAGTAGCCGAAAAAAACCCTCATGAAACAGAGTTTTTACAAGCAGTTAATGAGGTTTTAGAGTCTATAGCGCCAGTTTTTGATTTGCATCCAGAATTTGAAAAAAATAAGATTATGGAAAGACTTATTGAGCCGGAAAGAGTTATTATGTTTAGGGTTCCTTGGGTTGATGACCAAGGTGAGATTCAAGTTAATAGAGGATACAGAATCCAATTTAACAGTGCAATTGGCCCATATAAAGGCGGGATTAGGTTTCATCCTTCTGTTAATCTAAGCGTTCTAAAGTTTCTTGCTTTTGAACAAATTTTTAAAAACTCGCTAACTACTCTGCCAATTGGTGGAGGAAAAGGTGGTTCTGATTTTAACCCTAAAGGAAAGTCAGATAATGAAATTATGGCTTTTTGCCAAAGCTTTATGACTGAGTTGTTTCGTCATATCGGACACAACACAGATGTTCCAGCTGGAGATATTGGTGTTGGAGCAAGAGAAATTGGTTTTATGTATGGTCAGTACAAAAGATTACAAAATGAATTTACCGGAGTTTTGACAGGAAAGTCTCTTAGTTGGGGTGGCTCTTTAATTCGACCAGAGGCAACGGGTTATGGCGTTGTTTATTTTGCTCAAGAGATGCTTCGTACAAGATGTGAAAATTTCGAAGGTAAAATCTGTGTGGTTTCTGGTTCTGGTAATGTTGCTCAATACACTATTGAGAAACTTAATGAATTTGGAGCTAAAGTTGTTACTGTTTCTGATTCTGATGGGTTTATTTATGATCCCAAAGGTATTGATGAATGCAAATTAGCCTTTATTAAGGAGCTTAAAAATGTGAGAAGAGGCAGAATTAAAGAATATGCCTGTGAATTTAAACACGCTACATATTATCCATGTGAAAACCCCTGGGGAATAAAATGCGACGCTGCCTTTCCTTGTGCCACGCAAAATGAGATTGATGTTACAGCGGCACAAACATTGCTAGATAATGGTTGCTATCTAGTTGCCGAAGGTGCGAACATGCCTACTTGCCAAGAAGGCGTGAATGCCTTTATTAAGGCTGGAATTTTGTATGGTCCGGGTAAAGCAGCTAATGCTGGAGGCGTTGCTACTTCTGCTTTAGAAATGAGTCAGAACTCTTTAAGATTAAGCTGGTGTCGTTCAGAGGTTGACCAAAAGTTACAAGCTATTATGGTTTCAATCCATAATACAGCTTATGAAACTGCAGCCAAGTATGGTTGCCCTGGTAATTACGTGGTAGGGTCAAACATTGCTGGTTTTTTAAAAA
>JAQWCF010000049.1 GCA_028706105.1 Candidatus Margulisiibacteriota bacterium | reverse complement strand
ATAGCAAGAGCAAGAATTGTATGATAATCGTGTACTATTCCACCATCTGAGCAAATAGGAACATAAATGCCTGTTTCTTCAAAATATTCATCTCTGGCTTTGGCGACTTCAATGATCGCAGTTGCTTGGCCTCTTCCGATGCCTTTTTGTTCTCTGGTAATACAGATTGAACCTCCACCAATCCCAACTTTGACAAAGTCGGCACCAGCTTTAACAAGGTAGAGAAAGCCTTCCTTATCTACAACATTTCCAGCTCCTACTTTTGCAGCGTCACCATAAGTTGACTTGATATATTCCAAAGTTTCTTTTTGCCATTCCGAGTAACCATCGGAGGAATCAATGCACATAATATCAGCACCAGCTTCTAGTAAAGCTGGAACTCTTTCTTTATAGTCTCTAGTGTTAATGCCAGCACCAACAACGAGTCTTTTTTCGTGATCAAGTAATTCGTTGGGATGTTCTTTGTGTTCGTCGTAGTCTTTTCTGAAAACAAGGTTTGTTAAATGGCCTTTGCTATTAACAATAGGAAGGCAGTTGATTTTGTGTTCCCATAATAAATCATTAGCTACATTCAGGCTTATACCTTTTGTTCCTATTACTAATTTATTGATAGGAGTCATGAATTCAGATGCTTTTATGTCAAGAGAATTTCTGCTGATTCGATAGTCCTTGCTTGTTATAATGCCCATAAGTTTGCCTGTTGGAGAACCGTCTTCGGTGACAGGCATTGTTGAGTGTCCTGTTTTCTTTTTTAATTCTAAGACATCAGACAATGTATTGTTTGGATTTAGGTTTGTTGTGCTAGTTACAAATCCAGCTTTATATTTTTTAACTTTTCTCACCATTTTAACTTGTGAATCAATAGGTTGAGATTGAAAAATAAAGGATACTCCACCGCATCGGGATAAGGCTATGGCTAAAGAATCATTAGAAACAGACTGCATGATGGCGGAAACAAAAGGTATGTTTAATTTAATTGCGGGCTCTGTTCCTTTTTCGTACCGTACTAAAGGTGTAGCAAGTATTGTCTTGTCAGGCGTACAATCTTTAGTCGTTAAGTTGGGGACAAGTAGGTACTCATTAAAGGTTCGGGACACTTCTTTATATATTTGGGTCATAATTAACTCCTTTATAAGTTGGTATATAATATATCACGAAGAAGCACAGGGTTAAAGAAGAAGAAAATAGTGCTATACTATAAATTAGTGAATGAGGGGTTATTATGAGCGAGATGATAGAAATTAAAAGGGTAAGCTTGGATGAAGCTAAACAACAAGGTATTCTTAAGTGGGGAATCTGGGAGAAAGAAGTAAGTGAATTTCCTTGGTATTATGAAATTACAGAAGTTAGCTATATACTTGAAGGTGAGATAGAAGTTACTCCCGACGATGGAGAAATGGTTCAGATTAAACCTGGAGATTTAGTTACATTTAAAGCAGGACTAAGTTGTACCTGGAAAGTTAATAAAGCAGTTCGAAAACATTATAGTTTTTAAATAGAAAAACTTTCACCAATGTATCCGTAAAAAGATTTTTCTTGGAATTTTGTTTTTATTTCATGAAAGGCGAGTAATCCAGTGCAGTGATTAGTTACGATTTTATTTAAGCCAATTTCTTCCATTTTACTGATAATATTCTGTCTTCTTGTTTCTCCTGATGACCTTAAGTGTAATCCTCCAAAAACCATATTTATTGGTAAATCAAATAAGTCTTTTGCTGTTTGCATAATGTTGGTGACACCTCGATGGGCGCAACCAGTTATGATGTTAACGTGTCCATTTTTTATAATTGCAATAAACAATTCATCTTGAAAAGTATCAACAATAGTCTTCTCACTTTCATCAACGAACATGTTGTGAAAATTTGTAAGTTCTTGGTTGTAGATTTTGGCATTAGTAATAAGGTGAACCCCTTGGCTTATCTCGGTATTGGTTTTTACCATGGTCGCTCTTTGTTGAAGAAGAGGTTTTAAATGAGTGGGTATGCCAATATATTTATTAATGTTAAGTTTATTCTTGAGTGCGTCTGGGTGGAGGTAAATTTTTGCGGAGTTGTTTTTATCAAAGAAAGAAGTTAGTCCACTTGTGTGATCATAGTGGCCATGACTGATTACAAGGTCTGTTATCTCTGCTAATTTTATTCCTAGGTTCTTGGCATTTTTTGCAAAAAGTTGACTTTGACCAACATCCATCAGAATTTTTTTATTATTAACTTCAAGCAGAACGCTTAATCCATGCTCACCATACAAGGGAGAATGTGGTGAATGATTATCAATAATAGTTGTTATTTGAATATTACCCATTAAGCTATAATATCACTTAAGGAGATAAAATAAAAAACATGACTGGCGATTTCATTGTTTCAAAGTTAAAAATTTTAGTAGATTGCTCTAAATGTGAGCAGTGTTGTAAATTTAATTTTAATATAGGCGAAAAATATGCCTTTGAAGATTTGCCATTAAGCGGGTTTCCTAGAGATTTATGTGAGGTGATTTTAGAGAAAATAGGTGATGAATATATTATTCCTGAGCATTGTAAATATTATGATGGCAAGTGTGAAATCTTCGATAAGGAAGAAAGACCTATTTTTTGTAATATGTTTCCAGTTATGGTTGCTATGAGTAGCCGAGGTAGAGTGAATGTTTATGTTGATAAGAATTGTCCAGAATGGAACATGATAGAAAAAAAGTTCAAGCAAAAGGATTTTTCAGATGATTTTTTTCAACATGTAGTTGCAGCAATAGAAAGCAATTTATTACCGCTGGTATTTAAAAAAGAATATGAAGACCTTGGATATAAACTGAAAAAGCTAATCTGATTTGTTGTCTAAGATATCATAAGTCGCTATAATAAATTCATGACAAATTTTGAAGATAAGATTATTTCAGGTAAAGTTATTTCTCAGCAGATTAAAGACGAGGTTAAGGAAGAAGTTGTTGCCTTAAAGGAACAAGGAATTTATCCTAGCTTGGTTGTTGTTTTGCTTGGAGATGATCCTGCTTCTCATGTTTATGTTAGGAATAAAGAGCTTGGTTCTGCGTATTGTGGAATAGAGTCTACTGTTATTAGGCAAAGCAAAGACATTAAAGAAGAAGAGTTGTTACAAATTATCGATGGATTAAATAAAGACAAGAATGTACATGGTATTCTTGTTCAGATGCCTATACCGGAACACATTAGTAAGGAAAAGGTCATCTTAGCAATTAATCCTGACAAAGACGTGGATGGTTTTCATCCTTTTAATGTCGGACAATTATTATATGGGAATTCTGAAGTGCTACTTCCTTGTACTCCTTCTGGAATTATGGAGTTGCTGGATAGATCTGGTGTAGAGATTGCAGGTAAACAAGTTGTTGTAGTTGGTAGAAGTAACATTGTTGGTAAACCAATCTTGCATATGCTTTTAGACAGAAATGCCACAGTGACAATTTGTCATTCAAAAACTGTAGACTTAGCCTCTGTGACAAAACAAGCCGATATTTTAATTGTAGCTATTGGGAGAGCCAAGATGATAACAAAAGAACATGTTAAAGAAGGTGCCGTTGTGATTGATGTTGGAGTTAACAGAATAGACGATAAACTTTATGGTGACGTTGATTTCGAAGCAGTGGCTCCAATAGTTTCTAAAATAACACCTGTTCCTAGGGGAGTTGGCCCGATGACAATTGCAATGTTAATGAAAAACACAGTGAAAGCAGCAAAACTGAGTAAATAGTAATCAGCAGTTTGGCACCGACTGGCGCAGGACGGGTTTCTTGATAAGGGAACTTTTAACAAAAGCAGTTAAAGGGAATTTCGTGTCTTGAAAAGGGGGAAAGCTTATTATGGCAGGAGAAACTTTTCAGAAAATTTATGATTTTGTTAAAGAGATACCCGTTGGTTATGTTGTGAACTACGGAATAGTAGCTAACGCTATTAATACTTCCTCCAGAGTTATAGGCTTTGCCTTACATAGTAACCCTGACCAGTCTAATATCCCTTGTCATCGTGTTGTGTTTAAAGATGGTTCGCTTGCAAAAGGTTTTGCTTTTGGTGGCGAAGATAAACAACGTGAAATTCTTGAAAAAGAAGGAATAAGGTTTGATAATGAGGGCAGGGTTTTGCGAAAGTATTTTTGGGAGGGGTAAGCTTGTTTGATCGTTTAAAAAATTTATGGAATTTAATTCTAGACTATAGAACCCAAAAGATAAACAGACGTACGCTAGTGGTGTTGCTTGTAACAGCATTCATTGCATTATTTTTGCTTTTGTGTGTCTTATTGATAGCTGGGGCTCACCAGTCCAAACAGAGAGCAGAAGAGGCAGCAAAGCCAGAGATTTTAAACCTTAGAGGATATATTTATCATGGGCCAGAAGTGAGTGCTTTTAGGAAATGCGATGGGATAGTCGAATATTGGGTTACAGGCAATTTGGGTATTGATTTATGGAAAATTTATTCTGATTTAGCCCCAGAAGAGTATCAACCGGTTTATATTGAAATGAAAGCTCAGTTATTGCTAAATGAACCAGGGGTTAAGCGTGCCGATTATGTGGGAGAAGTGTTGGTTAAAGAAGTGTATCATTTAGCTTATGAATCGCTAGGTTGCGAAATGGAGAAAAATTATAATTATTTATTACATGGTAATGAGCCATTTTGGAACATTATTATTGATGAAAACAGGGGTGTTTTTATTCAACAATTAGGAACAGAAGAAATTTATGCAACATATGCGAAGCCTACCAAAACAGATAATGGCATTCAGTATGATTTAATAAGTGGAAGCAGTCCAATCACTATCAAGATAAGGGAAATAGACACATATGATAGTATGTCTGGTGCTTATTATGGATATTCTGCCTATGTTAAATTAAAAGATAAAGTTTATTATGGTACTGCCCTCCTTGGGAGACCTACATTCTAGAGTCAATTTGGGCTGAACCATTTTGCACCGGATAAAACCAATATAATTTAGCTGAAATATTTTTAAAACAGATTCGAATACTTCTTACAAACAATAATTATAAGAGGAGACAAGTGTATGTTTAATAAGATAGTAGCAACAGTTATATTAATGAAAAAAGAAAATAGTAATGTTGTTACTGTTAAAGAAGTAGAAGAATTTGCTGTAACTCTTAATGGTGGAAGTTCTTCGTTAAAAGCTTCTTTGTATCAGCAAGGGTTTGGTCAGTTGTTTTCTGCAAATTGCATAAATTTAGGCACAGCAGCTAGCGCTATTAAATTTGAAATAAACGGTAGTAAAGAAGTAGCAAACGTAACATTACAAAATCATTCTGATGCGATTAAAGAAATTAGAGAATTTATGCGTAGTAGGTTCACAGGGGTTATGCCCGTAGCTATTGGTCATAGGCTTGTCCACGGTGGCGATCTTATAAAGAAAGCAATGTTAGTAGATGAGAGAGTAAAGGCAGAGATAAAAGCTTGTTTTAGCTTAGCTCCGTTGCATAATCCAGCTAATTTAGATGGGATTAAGGCTGTGGATGGCGATTCCGAATGGAGCAAGTTATCACAAACAGTAACTCCTGATACTGCTTTTCATGTAAACATGCCTTTTTGGGCAAAACAATACGGAGTGTCAAAGCAATGGCAAGAACAATACGGTTTAGAACGATATGGTTTTCATGGGACTTCGTATGAGTATGTTTCTAGAATGTTCAAGTTATTCAATTTGCTACCAACTGAAGAGAATAATGTGGTTATTGCTCATTTAGGTAATGGTTGTAGTATGGCAAAAATACAGGGTGGAGTCGGTGTTGATACTTCTATGGGGCTAACCCCGTTGGAAGGACTAATTGGTGGGACACGAAGTGGCGATATTGATTTTGGAGCAATAGTAATGATTGCAAAACAGTTAGGGAAAACTATTGAGCAAATGGAAGAGATTCTAAACAAAGATTCTGGCTTGTTGTCAATGTACGGAAAAGGTACAAAGGAAATGTATGAAATCAGAATGGCGGCAGAAAAAGGCGACCAAGAAGCATTGGCTGTTATGAAAATCGTGGCTTATAGAGTTGCAAAGTACTTTAGTTCATATCTTGGGACAATGGATAGCCCTAAGGGCATAGTTTTTACAGGAGGCATTGGAGAGAATGACGGGTTTTTTAGAAAGTTGGTTTTAGACTTTATGCCTTTTTTTCAATTTCAAATACTTTCAGCTAATAGTAAAAGAGGAGACACAGTTAAAATTGCAACTACTCCATTTTTGCAACATGGGGCTTGGGTTATACCAACAAATGAAGAACTTATTTTGGCAGAGGATGCATTAAGTGTTGCAAAAACAGGCGTCTCACCAAAATTATATTCTTTTGAAATACCCTAAACAATAGATTTTCGTTTGCAAGTATGACAACATTTAGGTAAACTTATTTGTGATATTATTTTTTAATAAATTTCTGTAATAATTATGAGATACTTTTAGGTCTTTGAATATAAGAGAAAATTTTTTATGCACAAAATAAAGTTTAGTAGGAGGACACAGAATGTTAGAACTTAAAAAAGGTAAAGATATCTTGTCAGAAGTAGGAAAGATAACTTCCATTAAAGAGGCAAGAGGTCTTATTGCAAAACAGTTAGATAAAAAAAACCAAAATAAGTTAGCAATGATTAAAACAGAGGATGCGATTATTAAAATAGCAAACGCAATAAGCATGTGCACTCCTGACTATGTTTTTATTGACACTGGTTCTTCAGAAGACATCCAATTTATAAGAGAATATGCTTTAGAAAGAGGAGAAGAGAAGAAGCTAGCGATTGATGGACACACTATCCACTTCGATTTACCAGAAGATCAAGGAAGAATGGTTAGCCAAACTTTGTATATTGTTAATCCAGACGAGAAGATAAGTTCTTTGGCAAAAAAAGAAGTGAGAGAGACATCATTGCAACACATAGAAAAACACATGACTGGTATTATGACAGGGAAAACAATGTTTGTTGGGTTTTTCTCAAGAGGTCCAGTTGGCGCCGAGGCATCAACTCCAGCAATAGAAATATCCAGTTCCGCATATGTTTTCCATTCTGCTGAAATATTATACAGAAATTGTTTTGCAGATTTTGATAAAGAAGTAAAAAGAAGAGGATTGTTTTTTACTAATGTACATTCGGAGGGTACAAACACATCGGAAGATATTCCCAATGCTAGAATTTATATGGATAGAAGCTGGTTAACAACTTATTCTATGCTTTGCACATATGCTGGGAACACCTTACTTATGAAGAAAGGCAACCATCGGTTTGCAGTGGATGTTGCAGTTTATATGAAGAATGGACTAGAACTTTCCGAGCATATGTTTATTACTGGAATGACGGGGCCAAATGGTAGGAAAACTTACTTTGCTGGCGCTGCTCCTTCTGGTTGTGGAAAGACAACTACCGCTATGGTAGGTACTGATTTTATTGGTGATGACCTAGCCCAGCTTTGGATTGAGAAAGATGGTACGTGTAGAGCTATTAATCCAGAAAAAGGTATTTTTGGAATTGTTGAAGACGTGAACCAGGAAGGGGATCCTTTTTTGATGAACTGTCTTCGCGAACCAGGTACTGAGGTTATTTTTTCTAATGTTCTTCTTGATGAAAACAATAAACCAAGATGGGTTGGAGATGGAGAGCCAATGGCTAGTAAAGGTATAAACTACCAAGGCGAGTGGACTCCTGACTCAAAAAAGGTAGATGGTTCCTCAATAGCACCATCACATGCCAATTCAAGGTGTACACTGTTAGCAGAAGCAATCCCGAATCACAATAAGAAAGTTAATGCTGACCCAAAGGGCGCAGAGATAAGCGTTGTTACATATTCTGGTAGAGATGCTGATACGATGCCACCTGTCTGGGTTGCTAAATCAATGGATGATGGTGTAGTTATTGGTGCTTCCATCGTGTCCAAAGCAACAGCAACAGAAGTTGGTGCGACGGGTATTAATAGACAGCCTTGGGCAAATGCTCCTTTTATTCCTGGTTCTTTAGCTGAATATATGGATGCTCAATTTAAATTTTTTAACAATCCAAAACTTAAGAAAAAACCAGTTATGTCAGGATTAAATTATTTCTTAACTCATGACAATAGAGGCAGTTCAGGAAAAGGGCTAATCGGTGAGAAGAAAGATGTAAAGGTTTGGTTAGGTTGGTTAGAGTTGTATTCTCATGGTGATGTTTCTTCTATTCAGACACCAATTGGATTTATTCCAAAATACGAGGACTTAAAAAAGTTATTTGTTGGCATTGGTAAGGATTACTCTCAAGAAACTTACACTATGCAGTTTTCTTTATATATAGACAAAATTATTAGTCGGATAGATTTGCAGACAGAGGCATATAATAAAGAAGAGAATATTCCTGTTAAGTTGTATGAAGTCTATGAAAAGCAAAAGGAAGAGTTATTAGCACTGAAAGCTAAAAAAGGTGCGATTGTAAAACCTCAAGACCTATAAACATTTATAAGCCCAGCATTGCTGGGCTTTTTTGTTTCTCTTTAAATTTTAATTTCTTTTAAATACTTACTTATTTGTGGATTTTTTTCTACTCCTGAATAAATTTCTCCAACTTCCGCAGCTACAAATAAAGAATGGATAAAAGGGATAGTATATGTTGGCGTAATAAGCTTTGGCTCCTTGGAGTCTATTGCGAAGAGGTCAGTCTCCTTATCACAATGAGGACAAATCATTGTCGCCATGTTTTCAATTAGTCCCAAGATTTGAATGTTTAATGCTTTCAAAAAAGACACTGCTCTTTTAACATCTAGTAACGCCATTTGTTGTGGAGTTGTAACAATGAAAGCTTTAAGGTCAGGGATAGCATTAGCTATGGTGATTGGTTCATCTCCAGTTCCCGGAGGACAGTCGATAATTAAATAATCCAGTTCACCCCATTCAGTGTCTTTAATGAATTGAGTAATCATTGTTGTTTTCATTGGACCTCTCCAAATGATGGCGTCATCTTCTTTTTTCATCATATTGGCGATAGATACAATTTTTAGGTTTTCGTTATATTCAATTGGTTCAATTCTTCCAAATGTATTCGCTAGTAGTTTTTGATTGTTGATATTAAAAAGTTTTCCTTGTGATGGGCCATGTATGTCTATATCGAGAAGGCCTACTTTGTTCCCTTGTAGGGCTAGATGACTGGCAAGTAATGCAGAAAAAGTACTTTTACCAACACCTCCCTTATTGCTCATAACTAATATTTTGTTTGTTACAAACGATAAATTATTTTCTGGTATTTCTTTGTTTTTCTTATCCATTTATTTGCTCCTTCTTTTGTGCTTTTATTCCAATAAAACTACCTTCTCCGTAACCTTCTTTTGTTGGCTGGATAGAAGTATTATTTGTATGATCTTCAAATAAAGTTTGTTTTATTTCTTTGATTTTAAAGTTATTTTGTGTAAGCATCTTGTTGATTTCTTCAGTACTGTAAAAGAAAGCATTTTTGTAAAACTTATTTTGTTCTTTGGTTGCTAGATAACGTTGTCCAATAGTGCTATTTTTATCAATAAATCCTAACACCAAGTAGCCATTATTTTTTAAAATACGAGAACATTCTGTGAGGGCAAGTTCTGGATTCTCAATAAAACAGATGGTTGTGACCATGAGTAAACAATCAAAAGAATTGTCGGGGAAAGGCATTTTTTCGGCTTTAGCTTGTTGTACAGTAATTCCTTTATTCTCTGCAAATAGCTTCATTTCATAAGAAGGGTCTATTCCTTGTTTTATGTTTAGTGCTTGCGCAAATCTTCCAGTTCCCACTCCTATTTCAAGACAATTGTTTGATTTTGGCAGAAGAGACTTTATTAAAATGAGCTCGGATAACCAAGTTTCCTCATGGCGATTAAACCAATCATCATAATCTTGAACATTGTTGTCAAAAATATTAGAAGAGGTTCTCTTTGCCATAATTTTCTTTCCACCAATTATTATATTTTATAGAGTTTTCATCATAAGAGCTTCCATTGTTTTGTTTTTGAAATTCTTCAGCGGAGAGGCAGAACGTGTAGTTTTGGCAGTATTTTGTTACAATTTCGTAAGCTTTCATTAGTTCAACAGTTTTTTTGTGAGAATCGTTATCTTTAGGTTTTTTGTCAGGATGAGTTTCTTGCATTAGTTTGTGGTATTGTTTTTTTATTTCACTAAAGGTTGTTAGGTCATCGATATTTAATAGCTTTTTAGCAGCTTGAAACTCTTCATAAGTTGAAGTCATTTTATTTTCTCCCAAATTGTTTTTAATTGGTTGGATATTTCATGGTTAGGATGAGTTTCAATGATTGTTTTTCCTTCAATTAGCGATTTAACAACAAGTTTATCGTATTTTATTTTTCCTAACAACTCACTGTTATTGCGTTGGCATATTTTTTCAATTTCTTTAGTATTCTTGAGATTGATGTCATATTTGTTGATGATTACTTTGGATGGGATATTGAAATGTTTGGCCACAGCTAAGATTCTTTCTAAATCGTGGATTCCAGACAATGTCGGCTCAGTAACTATAACAGCAAGATCTGTTCCAACAATAGCTGCATTGACTGGGCAACCAATGCCTGGAGGTCCATCAATTATGATATATTCGCTATTGGAGTCTTCTGCTAATTTTCTAGCTTTTTTTCGAACTTCTGAGACTAATTTGCCCGAGTTATCTTCTCCAATATACAAATTAGCGTGGATTAGCATATTTTTATTGTTGTTGAATTGAGAAATGTAATATTCTCCGGCAAGGTTTTGTTCTTCTGTTATTGCTTGAGTCGGGCAAACAAAAAAACAGGCGCCACAGCTTTCGCAGGCAATGTGGTCAATATTGTAATCATTACTAATAGCATCAAATCTACAAATTTCTTGGCATTTTCCACAGGAAATACACTTGTTATGATGGATAGAATAGTTTTTTCCAGAATAGAAAAGAAACTTTTCTTTGACGATAGGATTAAGGAGTAAATGCATGTCTGCTGCATCGACATCACAATCAGCTGTAATGAAATTTTTTGCTATTTTAGTAAAGCAAGCGGTTATCGTAGTTTTTCCAGTTCCGCCTTTTCCGCTAATAATGGTTATTTGTTTAGCTTTCATGGTTTTGAAATCCTTTAACTTTTTTTTGTATTTTTTCTGACAAATTTTCAAATATTTTTTTGTATTTTGGAAGCGTTGTTATTAGCTTCCCTTCAGAGTAAAGCTTGGCAATTGTTTTTGAATGAGGTATTTCTAAAAGTATTTCTATATTTTTCTTTTTACTGTAATTTTCAATGATGTTTCCGCCGAGTCCGCTTTTGTTAACGATAATTCCCATCGGAATATTTAGCTTTTGAACCACTTGTACAGCCAGATCAAGGTCATGGAGCCCAAACGGAGTTGGTTCAGTAACCAGGAGCACCATGTCAGCTCCTGTTATTGCAGCTATTACAGGGCAGGAAGTTCCTGGTGGGGAGTCGATAATGATATGTTCCGTAGAAATTGGTAGTGCTTTTAATTGTTTAATAATGGGAGGCGCCATGGGTTCTCCGATATTGAGAGTTCCAGTAATCATAGGTTTGTTATTAATCAATGTTTCCTGTATTTTGCCTATTATTTTTGGTGTTTCTGTGATGGCTTTGGTGGGACAAAAAAAGGTACAACTACCGCATCCATGACAAAGTTCAGGGAATACAAGCACTTTTTGCTTAGCTGAAATGATTGCATTAAATTGACAGACTTCAGCACATTTACCACAGTTATTACAGATATTTTGATTAACTTCAGGAATCATAATATGGAAGGATTGTTCCTTAACGTGAGTCCCTTTTAAGAATAAATGGCCATTAGGCTCTTCAACATCACAATCAATATAAGTTGAATTGGGAGTGACGTTAAAGAGGTTGGTTGAGATAAGAGTTTTTCCGGTCCCTCCTTTCCCACTGGCAATTGCAATTTTCATTTAGTGAGATCCTGGTACTGTAGCAGATTTAACTTCAATTAATGTTCCTGCTTTTAGGTCAGCAATTACTTCGGTAATTTTTTTTACATTAGATTGAAACATTTTTATTTCAAACGAGGCAAGACCTCTTGAAGCATTGGGCCCGTAATTTCCTGATATTACTGCTTCTACATTTTTATTGGCTACAAGTTGAGTCGCACTAGTTCCTGCGCCTCCAGTAATATTGACGTTTTCAAGGTTATTTATGCTTTCAATGATTTTTTCTGTCTCAGTGTCAATTATTAAATAATAAGCAGCTCTACCAAAACGAGGATCAAGGTCTGATGAAAGAGTTTCTCCAGTTGAACTTATGGCAATTTTCATTGTATTTTTCCTTTCTAAATTTAATGTGCCTCGTGGTCACAAACATTTTTGTCTAGTCCGTATCCCTTGCCGCCACCTTCTGTGCAGGTAGATTCTCCAGCTGTAAGTTTTCCAGAAGTGTAATCTGAGATAACGTTTTCTATACTACCAGTAATACCAGTTATAACGTTAATCTTGTATTCGTCAAAAAAACCAACAGCTCTTGGCCCCATGCCACCAGCGATAATAGTCTTAACGTTGAGATTATTTAAAAATTCTGGAATTTTTCCTGGTTCATGTCCGGGATTATGTACTAATTCTTTAGAAATTATTTTATTTTGCTCTATTTCAAAGATAGTATAAGAAGGACATCTTCCAAAATGTTCTGAAACATAATCGTTGTCAGTAGCTATGGCGATTTTCATATATTTTTACCTCATTTTTATTTTTTTAGTTGCAATATTTGTTGTTTACAAGGAGGCTATTTTAATAGCCACCCTATATTGTAGCTTTCAATTTGTTTTATTCCTTTTCACTATTTGGGTTTGATTTGTTCCATTTCCAAGGCATCATTCTGCCGAATCCTCGTCCAAGTCCTGCTCCTCTGCCTTGAGAAAATCTCCTCCCAAAACCAAAGAAGTTCCTTGGTTGAGAATTGTTTGTTTGGCAATTACCCATGCCTCTACCGGTCATTGCTCCTTCTCCCATTGGTCCAGTTCCATCTTTTGCTGGCATATTTATTCACCTCCTTTCAGTTCTTCTATATCTTCATGACGGTCTATTTTTATTGCTTTTGATGTATAGATAGCGTCTATTAATTTTTTTCTGCCAGAATACAGGAGTCTTTGTAGTGTCCCCGTAGAAATATTCATTCGTTGTGCAGCTTCAGTTTGATTTAAGTCTTCAAAATCACATAAGTGCATGGCTTCCATTTCATCAAGGTCTAGTATTGTTATTGGTAGACGAGATAGGGGAATACCGCTTGGTTTATAAAAGCTTGCACCAGAAAATTCTCTACAAAATCTTTTTTTTCTTTGAAATGGTGACATTTTTATTCTCCCTATATGTGTGCGTATACACATATTATAGAACTACTTTACTGTTAGTCAAGGCGGAGTTTGATATGCTTGAGGCGTTTATTTTAATTTAAGGTTGGCTATGAAAATTCCGTATTTTTTATCACTGTAGAGCGTATGGTTAATTAGCCAATCTTTTAAGAAGATAGATAAGGGTATAGTTATAGAAGTTTCTCCTGCGGAGAACCTTTCATAAAAAGTTTTTACTTGTGCGGTTAATGCTTCATGTTCTTTTATATGGTTTTTTATTTCAGGATAGCCATAGGATTCTAATAAAGATTCTTCTGTTAGAAAGTGATAGGCCGTATAGTCTAAGAGCTCTGATAAAGTTTTTTCTAATACATCTCGACCATTACCAGCTTTCATATTTTCATGTAAGGTGTTGATTAACTTAACAAGAGTTTTATGTTGGTCATCACACTCTTTGATGTTGTTGATGTAATTGTCATTCCATTCAAATAAAACCATTTTATCTCCTATATTAATTATATTTGTAGCAAAAACTAGCGTAACAAATAGTGCAATTGTTTTATAAAACAGTGATTATTATAACACTTTCCCAAAAGTCGCTACTATGAAAATAATAATTTCTTTGATGGTGAAATATTCATAAGTAATTTAGGTAATAATAATGTCTGCAATTGCTGGTGTTATTTTTACTACTTTTTATTTCTCTTATTATTAATTAG
>JAQWCF010000048.1 GCA_028706105.1 Candidatus Margulisiibacteriota bacterium | reverse complement strand
TAAAAGAAGGTTCTCAGCACTGAACAACTTAACCATTGATGAATTTTGGGAACAGTATAATGCTAAAAAAGAATCTATTAATAATGCAGCTTAACTTTTTGTCTCAAATTAGTTTGCAATTCCAGTGGAAAAGATTCGATTATTTGGCATCCTAGTGGTAGTTTGTTTATTGGATATGGAATTAGTGTTCAAGACATTCCTTTTACCTATCATACCAATTGGCAAGCACCTGGTAGATGGAGTATTGAAATATTAACACGAAAAAGACGGTTTTATTTAAAACCGATGGAAACTCTTCATTTCCAAAATATTGGAAGTGTTTCAGTTGAAACTATGCTTGTTGACGACCACCTCGACAAAGAATTCAAGCCAGGTTTGTATCTTCAGACCAAAGCCTTCCTCGAAGGCGATTATTCTCGATTTTGCACTATTGAGCAGCAGAAAGAGAATATTGGGAAGGTGTATAATAAGATGAGTGGGTATGATTTGTAAGTTATTCATCTGCTTGATTTTGTCATTAGCGTTATTGTTTTTATATAGTTAAGGACTATAAAGCTGAAACCGGTTTCAGGCAAAACGACTTTTATGTGTACGACTGGTTATCATGTCTAACAAAGAGTGTTAAATTTGTTAGCAAAAATGGGAACAACAAAAAGTGACAAAACGACAACAAAAGATCCCTTGGAAAAGATTGCACGTGATCGGCTAAGCGTATTGCAGTTAGCCGAGAATCTGGGTTGTGTTTCAGAGGCTTGTAGACGATCAGGCATGGATTGCACAAGTTTCTATGCCTGAAAAAAACGCTTTGAAGAGCAGGGATTGGAAGGGCTTAAGGACCTTCCTCCCATTCATCATTCACATCCTTTCACCACCAGCCAGGAAGATATTGCCAAAATACTCAGTGCTGCTGAACAGTATCCCGGCTGGGGATGTACCAAGATCTCAGACTACCTGAAGCTGGAAGGATGTTCGGTCTCTTCTCCTGTAGTACAAAAAATATTGATCCGGAATGGATTGGCTTCACAATTTGATCGTTATTTGCATTTGGAGGAAAAACATCTAAAAGAAGGAATACCATTAACGGAAGAACAAATACGGAAAATTGAAAAGTTCAATCCCTGCTTTGCGGAACGTCATGTGGAATCTTCCCACCCGGGTGAGTTGTTATGCCAGGACACCAAGCTGATAGGGACACTATCGGGTATCGGACGTGTATATCTGCATGCTTTGGTAGATACGTACGGATCATTCGGTTTTGGGTTTTCACATACCAGTAAACAACCGGAAGCTGCGGTAGCCCTTCTTTACAATGATGTTTTTCCTACTTATAGGGAATGGAATATCCCCATTGAGAGCATTCTTACCGATAACGGACGGGGATACTGCGGAACCGATGCCCATCCTTATGAATTTTTTCTGCAACTTTCCGACATTGAACACCGTACAACAAAAGTCAGATCACCAAAAACAAATGGTTTTGTGGAACGGTTCAACCGCACGGTAAAAGAAGAATTTATCCCTGTTGCCTTTAGAAAAAAGATTTATACTTCTATTTCCGACCTGCAGGATGAATTGGATCTGTGGCTTACACATTACAATTATGAAAGGCCTCACAGAGAGTATCGAAATTTGGGTAAAAGACCTTTTGATACCGTCAATAATTTTATTTCAAAGAACAAACAATCTGTTAGACATCAAAGCTAGCTGCACATTTTATGCAACAAATGATAAACGTTAAAGGAGCCAAATATATATTTTAAATGTTACAAAGTACTAGTGTCATGTCAATCATATATTGACGGATATAAACGATGCAGTTTTACTCTTGCCTGATCAGTTGTGAACTGCCACTTTATTTTGGCTTTTTTGTTGTTTCTATGGTTTTGCCAGGCACTTACTTGAGCCTTTATCGTATTGATCTTGTCAATTCTTCTGTTTAAACATTGTTTGGTTAATACATTCAATTCTATTTCAGCCATGTTCAGCCAACTGCCATGCTTAGGCGTAAAAACAAATTCCAGGCGATCCCATAGTCTTTTCGCCTCAGCAGGGGCAAATGTTTCATATAATGCAGCTGCACTATGTGAAGCCAGGTTGTCCATTATCAAGGTTATATTTTCTGTCTTGGGGTATAGCTTGTCACAAATATACCGTACCAACAACGCCCAGTCCTTTTTGGTTCGGTTTTGGGTGACCTTCATATAACGCTTTCCTGCCAAGGGCTCACTTACCATAAAAATATTACACACCCCACAGCGAGAATATTCATAATCAACTCTTTTTTCAAAACCCGGCTTCATTGGTACTTCACTACGCACTTCTTTTATCAATTGTTTTGGGGTCTCATCCATGCAGACCACCGGCCTGGCCTTATTGTACGGTCGTTTATAAACATCTAAAACCTGTTCCATGGCAGCAACAAAATGGCTGTTTTGATGTGGTGGTATTACCCAGCCTTTGACTCGCCAAGGCTTAAGTTCGTTTTTTTTAAAACCTTTCTGACTGTTTCATGCGAAATCTCATCAACATAATTCAATTCTACCATGCGATCAGCCAACAAGCGTAAGGACCATCTGCAGAACCCTTGCGGAGGTTCACTGCAGGCTATTGAAACAAGCCTGGCTTCGGTTTCTCCGTCAACCCTTTTTTCATATACCCGACTCGTTGGCGCAACACCAAGAGCTGCATCCAGGCCTTCTAATACAAAGCGTTGTTTTACCCGATCAATGGTTCGCATACCTGTCTTTAATACATTACATATCTGCTCGTTGGTCTGTCGGTTCTCGTTATAAGGACCTTGATCAACATTAAGTAAAATTAGAGAATGAATGACCTTTTTGGCTGTTTGATTGCCTTGTCTTGTATTGGCCATCAATGATTCTCTTTCTTCTTTTGTTAAGGTTACTTTGTACTTTACCATGACAGTTTTTTCAGTAAAGATACAAAATATTATTAATTACGTCATACTATAATTGACATGACACTAGTGAGTTTATAATTAAAGAAAAAATTGTGATATGTTAAGACCATTTGGGTTTACTCTTTTTTTGGTACGTTCTCCATTTCAGTGTCTATGTATGATGGAAGCTATAAATTATTTTCATATTGATAACTATGAAGTATTAGTGACCTATTCTGACAATAACAATTTAGATAAGATTGATGCATTACTGAAAAAGAATAAGATTCAATATAAGAAAAAAAAAGTCGCTCATATTGTGTATGGCGTTATCCCATTTTTATTTTCAAAGCATAGACATTATCGGAATATTTTCATTGGTTATTTGTATTCTGAAAGTAGTATAGCTATTGCATATATACTAGGATCATTTAGATCAAAAATTTACATTTTAGATGATGGGGTTCAAATATTATCTTTTTTTTCTCCATATCCTAGAAAGATGCAATATAAGTTTAAGTTTAAGATAGTCTTATTTTTTTATAAATTAATAGGGATAATCAAGTTAGTTAAGGGCCCATCTTTTTTTACAATTTTTAATGTTTCATCTAATAAATATGAAATAACTAAAAATCCGTTGTCATTGTTGAAATCAAAGTCCAAGGAATATAATAAAACAAAGGGGATATACATAATTGGCACAAATTCATCAAAGTTAGATTTTAAGTACTATTCATATGAAGAGTATCTAATAGCACTTCACAAAGACGTTTCATATAGATATCCTAATGAGAGTATTTTTTATTGCCCTCACAGAGGTGATCAAAATCTCAAAACAATATTTTCACTTTGTAGACAACTAAACATAACAATATTTGATACCAAAATTTCGGTAGAATATGATTTTATTGAAAATAATATTTCTCCAAAATTAGTCATTGGATTTACATCAAATGCATTATATACATTAAGCTTGATATATCCAAATGCCATAATCGAAACAGTAATGTATAGTCTTAATTCTGAAAATGATAATAAAGAAATCCAAATTATCAGAAATCGAATGATGGAGAATGGAATAACTACTGTAAAAGTCTTATAAGTATCTACTGAATGAACAAAAATCGAAAACTACTTTTAAAAAACAGTTTACTTTTAAGCGTAGCTCCATTTCTGCCAAAAGTTATAAATGTCTTACTTTTACCAATTTTAACCAAGTATTTAACTGATGTAGATTTTGGGATTGCAGCCACAATTTCTGCTTATTCTCAATCTATAGCTGCGTTTTCCACTCTTGGGCTCATTGTCTATCTTCAAAATATTTTTTTTAAACATCCAAATCATTATAAGCTAATATGGCGTCAGATATATGGGTTTTTAAAAGTATGGATGATTATATACGCATTTTTTCAGGCACTATTACTTTTCTTTTTTATCCCTGAAGAAGCAGATCAAAATAGATGGCTTATAATAATTCTATCAAATTTTTCAACTGTTTTTTTTGGTCCAACAGCTACAATTGGTAATGCTTATTACATATATACTAAACAATCATTCCCTATTGTATGGAGAAGCGTTCTTGAAAGTTTAATAACGATTTTCTCAAACTATATATTGATAGTCTATTTTAGATTGGGCTACATGGGATGGTATATAAGTAGTTTTATCGGTATTTTTTTTAGTAATGCTACTTATTGGTATGTTGTTAACAAGAAACTAAATTTGCAACCTATATATAAATTTAAAAAGAAAACTTTAAGGAAAGCACTGTCGATTTCAATTCCAACAATACCACATTATTATACAAGCTATCTACTTGACGGTTCAGGACGTATGGTTTTGGATCAGAGTAATGTGGCACAAGGAGAAATTGGTAGGCTTAGTATCTCTCAGCAGCTTGGTAGCCTATTTCAGACTGGAATGAGAGGCATTAATAATGCTGTGTCACCATATTTAATGCAGGCACTAAAAAATAGAAATCAAAAGATAATTAAAAAGATTTGTCTTCTCTTTGTTACAGTAGTTTTTGGACTCGCGTTTATATTGTCTTTATGGAGTAAAGAAATATTTAATATTTTACTTTCAAATGATTCTTTAAAATCATCATATCCATTCTTTATAATATATATTATGGCATTGTGTTATAGACCGATGTATCTGGTTGTTTCTAATTATTATTTTTATTTTGAAAAGACAAAGCAACTTCTGGTTATTACAATAATGTCAGGTTGTATAGCTTTTATAACATATTTATTATTTATACCACACTATGGTGTTTGGGCATTTCTTATAGGCCATTATATCGCATGTCTCTATTATGGTTATTCAGGGTATTTTTACAGTAGTTATATCAATAATACAAGTATTAGGATCCCAGTCATAAGAATAATGCTAATTCAATTAGTGTTAACTGTAAGTGCTTTCATTTTTGTTGATTATTTAGCTCTAAAAACTGTTCTTACTGCCTTGCTCTCAATCTTTATTTTAGTACAAATTTACAAAAACAGGCATGTCATTAAAAAATAACTCGACTTTTACAGGCTTGGTATTTATCTTCTTTTTTGTATTACAACAAATTATTATTTATGTATATACTCCATATAAATACTTTTTTTTATACAGGCTAATTATTACTTTAATTACTCTTTTAATTGGTCTAAACTTACCATTAACGAAAAAGCAATATCATTTACCATTAATTTTTATGATAATATGTGTTTTTGGTTCTTTTTTTTCATTTTTTAACGGTACTCCATTAGGTGGTTGTATTTCAAAATCATTTTTTGCGTTATGTGGTTATATAGGATTTGTTTACATATCAGAAAGAAAAATAAATCTTCGTTTATTTGATTATGTATTGGTTATACTATATCTGCTTTTTTATATTACCTACTTTTCTTTAGAAGAATATACTAGAAATCAATTAGATGGTTATTTATATGGTAAATCATCATCAAATACTATAGCTATCAGTTTGAATATTGTCTTATTTATTTATTACCTGTTGAGTAAGAGTTATAAAGAGAATATTAAATACAAAATTTTATTATTTTCATTAATTAATATTGCGTTAATAGTAATACAAGGAAGTCGAGCTGGAGTTGCTGTAGCTTTTATTTTAACCATTCTTGTTATATCTGATATTGTATATTTAAAGTTTAAACGTTTCTATGCTTCATTTCTTATTGTAATTCTTATAACTTTTGTATTCATATATTTGAATATTGATAAATTAGGTAAAATAGTTGATGTGACTAGAATGCAAGGAATAAAATCACTACAAGAGGATGTGCGAGGACGTGCTCAGTTATCTTTTTTTGTGAATATGGATTTAGGTTCTTTTTTATTTGGATATCCTTCAGAGTATGAATTTACACATGAAATAACGAGAACATTTAACGCTTTTTTAGATTTTTGGAATCGTTTCGGATTCATTCCTTTTTTCTTTTTGTTTGTTTTTTTATTAAGACGAATAATTAAATACAGAAACTTCTCAATTTCATTTATATATTTAATCCCAATTATTTTCTATTCAATGGTGGAATCATTATGGGGAGCCACTTCGTGGGATATATTGATATATCTGTCAATATTTTACTCTATCAAACTGAACAAAAATTATGTTTCGAATAATTTCAAAGTTGCAGCGGCAATTCATTAGAAAGTTACGTCAATGGTGTGTTCTCAGATCTGTAAAATCGCATAAAGGTTATGTGTTTATAGGTGGGATTACTCGATTGTCAAAAAATACAATACTTAACGAAAATCCCAATTTTAATGGAATGATTATTAAGGGTAGAGGAGAGGTTTATATTGGTAACAATTTTCATTCAGGAGAGGGTTGTTTAATTATTACATCCTATCATAATTACGATAAAGGTAAGTCTCTTCCTTATGATGATACAATGATAAATAAAGATGTTTTTATTGGAGATAATGTTTGGTTGGGCGATCGTGTTATTATACTAGGAGGAATTAAGATTGGAGAAGGTGCAATAATTCAAGCTGGAGCTGTTGTTATACGGGATGTTCCAGATTTAGCAATTGTAGGTGGAAACCCTGCAGCAATTTTTAAATATCGAGACAAAGAACATTATTATTCATTAAAACCAATAAATTGTAACTTCGATTAGTGTGTATTATTATACTACTTCAAAATCAGACCACCGGTTAAATTTTCTGATTATGTTAACGATGAGAAAAAAGCACAGTAATGCTTTCAAGGCCCAAGTGGCCAGCGTGCTTCTGAATCCTCTAAGGCACCAGCCATTCGATATCTTAAAAATTTTGTCAGGTGCTTAATTACTGACCATTATTATTTATTTAACAGTCGATGAAGAAAATACTCATGCTGGTGCGCACCAGTGGTCTTGAATATGATGACAGGATACGAAAAGAAGCCATTTCTTTAAAAACGCTGGGATATAACGTTTCAATTTTGGCAAATTATACCAGCAATAAATCAGAGAAAGGGGTTACACAATATGGTGCACCTTATAAAGTTTACTCACTAATAACAAGGAAGATTTTCCCTTCGGCTAAACTGCTCCCGCTTAAAATGTTTGAATTTTGGCTGAGGGTATTTTTTGATACCTTATTCAAAAGTTTTGATTATGTATGGGTGCATGAAGAATATATGGCATTAAACATTTTATTTAAACCTACAAGAGGTAAATACATTTTCGACCTACATGAACTTCCTCTTTTTTTAACGAAAAACAAAAAAATGATTAAATTATACCATAGAATTGAATCCAAATCATATAAACTCATCGTTGCCAATTCTGATCGTCTATACTATATGATTGAAACAGGATTGGTAAAAAATAAATCAAAATACTATATTCTGAACAACTTTCCGGATAAAGTTTTTCTTGATTTACCAGTAAATAACCTGCCTGAAAAAGCAAAAAATTTTATTGGCAATTCTCAATACATTTTAATGCAAGGTGGTGGGCATAAGACAAGATATCCCTTAGAGGTTCTTTGTGCAATAAAGAAATACGGAAAATATAAAGCAATAATTGTTGGGCCTGTCGCAAATGAATTTGTAGAGCAAATAAAAAATGATTTTCAGGATGTCGTTTACATAGCAGGTTATATTAAACAATTGGAATTAACTAAATATATAGACAATGCATGGGCAAGTATTATTCTTTATGGACATACCTGCGAAAACAACATTTATTGTGAGCCCAACCGTTTTTACCAGGCATTGAACAGAGGCGTCCCTGTAATTGTAGGAAATAATCCTCCCATGAAACGAATAATTGAAGAAACCAAAGCAGGAATCGTTTTGAAAACCGATGGAAGAAATATTGATGATATTGTAAATGGTATTTCAGAATTGGAAAAACATTACAAAGATTTTAAACAAAAAGCCATAGTTGTGAAAGAAAAGTATATTTGGGAGGCGCAAACAGCAATTATTAATAGCATAGTTAATTAAATTACGTTAAATTAAGTTAAATTAAATTAAATGGTAATAGATTTAATAGCCGGTGCACGGCCTAACTTTATGAAAATTGCGCCAATAATTGATGCAATAAAAGAGGTACAAAAAGAAGGTCAAAATATTTCTTTTCGTCTAGTACATACAGGACAGCATTACGACTACAACATGAGCGGCAACTTTTTTGAACAACTAGGCATTCCTGTTCCCGATGTAAACTTGGGTGCCGGTGGTGGTACACAAGCCGAACAAACTGCTACAATAATGATAGGCTACGAAAAATTGCTGCTGGAAGAAAAACCAGATTTATGTCTGGTGGTAGGCGATGTAACCTCCACTATGGCTTGTGCTATTGCAGCTCAAAAGTTGCACGTAAAAGTGGCGCATGTGGAAGGGGGTATCCGCTCAGGCGATTGGAGTATGCCAGAGGAAATCAACCGTATGGTTACCGACAGCATCACCAATTACTTTTTCACTACAACAGACATCGCAGATGAAAACTTGTTAAAAGCAGGCGTGCCAAAATACCATATTTTTAGAGTGGGCAATACCATGATAGACACGCTCATGAAACATCGTCCACACTTTCAAAAACCGCCGATTTGGAACGAAATAAACCTTATTAAAGGCCAATACATTGTAGTGACTCTGCACCGCCCAGCAAATGTAGATGAAGAAATTAAATTTAAAGAACTACTGGATGAAATTATACTTTCATCAAATAACCTCCCAATCATCTTCCCTGTCCATCCCCGCACTTCTAAAATAATAAAGTCGCTATATCCGGAACTTCCCAAATCGACCAATCACTCTCTCGCCTATAAGACTAGTTGCACCATCCCTCCCTCTCTTCACCTAATAGAGCCTCTCAGTTATTTAGAATTCAACTACCTTGTAGAAAGAGCACTTGCCGTAATAACTGACTCTGGTGGAATTACTGAAGAAACCACCGTAATGGGTGTTCCTTGTCTAACCATACGCGACAATACCGAAAGACCAGAAACTATTACTATTGGCACTAACGAATTGATTGGGACTAACCCTAAATCTATTAAACAAGCTATGGCAAAACTGTTTGCTGGTAATTGGAAAAAAGGAGGTATTCCTGAATTGTGGGATGGGAAAACTGCTTCGAGAATTGTTAAAACAATAATTGAAATTTATAGAATTGAATGAACGAAATTCAATTAATTACTAATGCTGATGATTTCGGCATGAATGAATCCATTACGGATGCCATTTTAGAAACGCATCTGAATGGAATTATGACCAGCACAACCTTAATGGTTAATATGCCGGGATTTGACTATGCAGTTAAAAAAGCTAAAGAAAATCAAACACTGGGTGTAGGAATTCATTTCAATCTCACTGAGGGGAAGCCGGTAAGCTCGCCAAACTTAATTCCTGAATTATTGGGTGAAAATGGTTTATTCAAAACAAATGCAATCCAACGCAAGAATTTGTTAGTTGGAAAAGAAATTTACAAACAGGCCTACATTGAATTAAAAGCTCAATTGGAGAAAATGTTTGACAGCGGGATTGTTCCCACACATTTCGACAGTCATCATCATATTACAGGTGTTCCTATGGCTTTAAAAGCTTCAGTGAAAGTTGCAAAAGAACTCAAAATAGAGAAAGCCCGAATAACAAACATTGACTTTTGTTATACAAATAAGTATAATGGAAGCATTTTGACGAAATTTAAAAGAGAAGTTTTAAATACACCAAAAGCTTTAGTGCACAAATGGAATAAAAGTAAACTTAGAAGTAATGGTTTTAAAACACCTGATACGAAGCTTTTACCAACCAGAGTTCTACCTCTACAACATGATGAAGTTGAACAGTTTATACAGGCTTTGTCGATATTAAAACCAGGAGTCACAGAAATAAGTTTGCACCCCGGGTACATGAATTCAAATCCGCATGATTCAGTAAATACAGCTTCTTTAAGAATTCGTGATTTTAATGTGGCAACTTCCAAAAAAGTAGAAGATTATTTGTCAGAAAATCAAATTAAACTCATTTCCTTTAAAGATTTACGATGAAAAAAAACATACTTTTCTTGCATACTACGGGTAACTGGTGGGATCACCGCTATTACTTCAAACAAATGCCGGCCCTGGTCAATGCTGATTTTTCAGTGAGCTATTTGGTTTGTACTTCTGAAAAAATCGATAATCCTCAAATTAATACATTTATTGTATCTAAAAAAACAGTAAAAAGGGCAAGAATTTCTGGAGGTTTTAATCTTTTAGGTAAAGTTCTGAAATCAGATAGCAATCTGGTGCAAATTTGTAACCTTGAATTGCTGCCATTGGGTATTTTTTTGGCATTGTTCACCTCAAAAAAAGTCTTTTACGATTGCCGGGAGGATCATTATAATGCAATGCTGTCAAGCAAAGTTTGGTTTTCAAAATGGATCAGATTATTGTTGGCTGCGGGAGTTAAAGTATTGGAGTTTTTGGCCTCTAAAAGTTTTACCGGATTTATTGTATCAGATCCTGCAATTTTTAAGATGCACAAGTATATGTCTGATAAAAAGAAGGTTTTGTTTTACAACATGGCAATCAATCAACAATTTGAAAACGAACAAATAAAAAATAATAATGCTGAAAAATTGTATGATTTAGTTGTATTAGGATCAATGAGCATTCGAACCGGTGTGTTGAATGTAGTTGAAGCTTTAGTGGCACTAAAAAAACAGGGCTTTATTCTAAAATTAAAACTAATTGGTAATCCACGTATTGACAAATTGTTGTGGGAAAAAATTGAAAAATTTATTAGTGAAGAAAACCTTCACAACCAAATACATATCACCGGGAAAGTACATTACTCCCAAGTCCCAAATGAATTATTAGACTGTAAAATAGCAATAATTCCGTTACTTGACTTGCCAAAATTCAGGAACAACATGGCGACTAAACAGTTCGAATATATGGCAAGTGGATTACCGATAATATCGTCGCGGTTGCAACCACAACAATACTTTATTCAGGAAGGATTTAACGGACTTTTTTATGAGCCTGGAAACGTACAAGATTTAGTTGAGAAAATTTTAGTATTAATTGAAAATCCAGAACTCGCAGCAAAAATGGGAAAAAATGGTTTGCAAAAAACTAAAAAAGATTGGAATTCAGAAAATCAGCAGTTAAAATATGTTGATTTTTATTTAAATCGTATCCTAAACAAACCTTATATAGAGGATCAGCTTCCACCAATAAAAGTATAATGATTGAATTAGCATTTGTTGGTGATATTATGTTAGCTCGTGGTGTTGGAGAATTTCTTTCAAAACACTCTAACCATATTATTATATCAGAGCAGGTTAAAAATATATTGAAAGGTGCTGACCTGTGTGTCGGCAATCTTGAAAGTCCGGTAGCTGTAAATGCCGAACCGATTAAAAAAAATGCATTTAAAGCAAATCCTGAAACACTGAAACAAATTTATATATTCGACATTTTCTCATTGGCAAACAATCATATTAAAGATTGCGAAACAGAGGGTGCTATTGAAACTACTGAAATTCTAAAGGAAAATTTATTTGAGTTTTTAGGCTTATCAGATAACCATAACTTGCCTATAAATCCTATTTTTAAAACAATAAAGAATAAAAATATTGCATTTTTTGCCTGTGCTGTACCTGATTGTATTAAAAACGAGAAAGCTAATGACTTCCCCAGAGTAATTGATGCAACAAGTAAATATTTCTTGGATGCAATAAGTTATCATAAGGAAAAATCTGACTTCACAGTAATTTTAGTTCATGGTGGAAATGAAATGATTCCATATCCTGAACCAAATTTTAGAAATTTATGCCAGAATTTTATTGATTGTGGGGCCGACTTTGTTATAACTTCTCATCCCCACGTTTTAGGTGGCCATGAAAAATATAAAGCTGGTTACATTTTTTATAGTTTGGGAGACTTTATTTTTGATGCGGATAGCTTTTTGAGACGAGAGAGTGCTATTTTAAAGATAAAAATAAAAGACTCCATTAGTTGGGAATATATTCCTACAACAATTTCTAAAAATTTTAGAGTGGTTTTAGTCGAAAAAACACTAAATGATAAGATTATCAGTAAGATAAACCTGGTTTCTACAAGATTGAAATCTTTCGATTACAATAAAAAGTATTCCAGTTATTACCAATCATCACTGCGGCAGTTTCAAAAAGACAGGATAATTTATAAATTAAAAAATAAAGGAATTTTGCACGTATTGGGCTTTTTGATTAAAAAAATCACTTTAATTCCGCATTATTCAAAAAAATTACTTCTAAAACAATACAAATGATTTTATCAGAAGAATTTATATTAAAAAGTCCGTATTTTGTAAGAGAAACGTTCATTAATCTTTACGGTTATTATCTTTCTCAAAAAAGATTTAATAAAAGATTTTACCATCTTTTGGACGAATTGATTTCAAATCTTCAGAAAATCCCTGACCAGATTAAAACAGAACAATTTGAAATGCTCAAAAATATTTTAATTCTGGCCTATGAAAATGTTCCTTATTATACAGAAATTTTTGATAAAGTCAGTTTTAACCCTTTCGAGTTTAACAATGAAAAGGAATTAGAAAAGTTGCCTTTGCTTGATAAAGCAACAATTCGGAAAAATTTTAACAAACTTCAAAATCCAAACTTTTCGACTAATAAATTAAAGCTTCATACAACCAGCGGCTCTACGGGTGAAAAATTAAAGTTTTATCAGCCTAAAGAGTTAACCTATACAATTAATGCTGCTTTTATGTATCGTTTTTATGCTCTACATGGTGTTATGCCAAAAGATAAAAGGGTAACTATCGGAGGGCGTAGATTCACAAATAAACCACCGTATTGGAGTTACAATCGTTTTGAAAATCAATTATTATTGTCTTCACATCATTTGAATCATACAACAGGTAAAGATTATATTAATAAAATTAACGAATTTAAACCTGTTTTCATACAGGGGCATCCAAATTCAATTTTGTATTTGGCCAATTTAATTAGTAATGATTATGCCAGACTTACTGTCCCTATAAAAGCAATATTCACTACTGGGGAAACCCTCATTGAAGAAAATAGAGCAAAAATTGAGATTGCTTTTAGAACAGGCGTCTTCCAGCAATATGGTTCTGGAGAAAGTTGTTTTTCTGCTCAGGAAACTCCTGAACAGGAGGGATATATGCTAAATTATGAACATGGTTTTGTTGAAATGATAGGAGATGGTAAATATAAAGAAATTATAGCTACATCATTTCAAAATGAAGCTATGCCATTTATTCGTTATAGGATTGGTGATTTAGTTCACCCCATTTCTATTGAAAAACAAAGGAAGTATCCCTTACCATATCTTTTCGATGAAGTTTTAGGACGAATAGATGATATCTTAATGTCTGAAAACAAAGAACAAATATTACCTGTTGCCATACGGATGGTAATAAAACCTTACTTGTTAGATAATACGAATTACCAGTTAATACAAAAATCTATTAATGATTTTGATTTGAAGCTAGTTGATTTAGAAAAATCCATTGTAATTAAAGACATAGTCCAACGATTGAAATCGGTTTTAGGAAATAAAGCTAAGTTTCAAATTCTATATGTTGAATCTTTAATATCAAACGGTGGAAAAATACGAAATATAATAAACAACATGGGTAAATGACAATACTTTATTTCCATCAACATTTCACGACTCCTTCTATTGGCGGAGGGACACGCTCCTATGAATTTGCCCGTAAGCTGATTGAGCGGGGACATCATGTGACCATGGTATGTGGTGAGACGGCGAAGT
>JAQWCF010000047.1 GCA_028706105.1 Candidatus Margulisiibacteriota bacterium | reverse complement strand
TTATAGAACTATTTATAGGTATAATAATTTAAGAATACATTCAAAATTAAAAATGCCGCCTGTTATTTACAGCCGGCTTTATCAGGAATCTTGCAAGAATAGTGTCTAATGAAATGGGTACCTTCCAAAAA
Source organism: Candidatus Margulisiibacteriota bacterium (assembly GCA_028706105.1). Taxonomy (NCBI): domain Bacteria; kingdom Bacillati; phylum Candidatus Margulisiibacteriota; species Candidatus Margulisiibacteriota bacterium. Next base: position 14,576 of record JAQWCF010000047.1, on the reverse strand, counting down.
GTAATTTGCTTTTTTATCGCCTCTTTTAATAATTCCTCATTGGGAGCATTGTGTATCGGGTCGTCTTTTGGGACTGAATAATTTTTATAGTTAAATCTTGGGTCGTCATCCAACATTTTAATAAGCTTGTCATAAGCGTCGCCATAAGCCCAAGAATGGCTAATAAAAATGCTGTATTGTTTCATATTTTTTAAATTAATTTTTAACTTAATAAATTTTTTAAATTAGCCCATGTCCAATTATAATAACCGTCTAAACCGTCTGGACGAGGGCAATTTTTATCAGAATACCCCTTAATACCATAAATCTTTTTCCCAGCTTCTTTTGCCATTTTGATTTCTTCTTTTACACCAGTCGCTAAATAAGTTTTTTGACCAACAATAACAAGAACGACATCAGTTTTTTTAATTTTTGTTAAACATTTTTGTTTCCATTCACTTTGATCCCAAGGAATTTTTACCGACCAATCCTCAATCTCAAAAGGAGAATCTGAATTTTTTGATTGTCCAACAAGAAAATCTCTCAAAATTGAATCGTTATCAAAGTCAAAACTAATAAATACTTTTTTCTTTGAGTTTAAATATCCATACATATATTTGTAAGTTATTTATCAAATAATTCAACTGGGTTAATTTTAAATTGCAACATTTTTGCCGTATTTCTACCACCATCTCCACCTTTTCTTTGCATCCCTATTTTTCCAATTTTTAAACTACCTTGGTCTGTTATTCTTATATCGCCTTGGCCAAAAACATTCATCGCCTCATTGATTGATTTTAAAACCCAATCGCTTTCGCCGTTTGCCTTTAAAATCACCAAAACCCAATCGGCAGAAAATTCGCCCCTGCCTTTTAATAAATCTGAAATAATCAGAATTTTGTTTTTGTTAAAAAAATTAATAATTTTTTCTTGGTCTTCCTCGCTCATTTCTGTTAAGAGCATTCTGCGATGATCTTTTAAATTTTTTGCCATTGGTTTTGTTTCACCAGTGAATAGTTTTAAAATTTTAACAATATCGCTCGGTATATTCCAAAGCTCAACATACTTGTCTATCCACCTTTTATCAACTTGATTGAATCCTTGGGGGTTGCTAACTAACTTGACTTGCAGATTTTGCAAATCTTCTTGCGATTTCAATTTGATTACTATCTTGATTCTAACTTGAACATCGGCTTTATACTGGCCTCTGACTTTTTCAGCCTTTACATATTCGATATTATTAAAATCGTAGCCCATTTTTTTGAGCCAGGCTTGAGCTATTTTATTCTTCTTCCAATTATTAAATGTTGCGATTACATCTTTTTCATTTCTAAAACCGCCCTTGGCTGTTTCTGACCCTAATTTTATTAAATCTTTTTTTGGCATTTTTATTTTAAATTATGGTTAATAAATTTTGTGCCAATCTCTCAATAACATTCACAGTCATGGCGTTTCCTGCTTGGGACAACAAATGAGTATTGTTTATCTTGTTCTTTGCTTTTGAAGCAATATCTTTAGGAAACCCTTGCAACAACAAAGATTCGTAGCCGGACAATCTTCTTAATTTTCCATTTTTTACATAAAGAATACCATGTCTGCCTGTTCTCAATGTCGGAACCCTGTTTTTATATATTCTTAAGTCTGATTGTCTAGTGTCTAAAACGGTATAATTCTTTTTTAAAATATCTTCTAAATTGTATTTATTTTTGTTGTATTTGTTGTTCAAATACTTTATAAAAGTTTTGAAAGCAGGGTTGTCTTCATTAAATTCAAAGGAAGCATCATTGTCAATCAGATATTCTGATAATTTTGGATTATCTGGAATATCAATAAAACCAAAATCGTTATTTTTTACTAAATCTTTTCTGATTCCAACAAAATAAATCCTTTCTCTCATTTGAGGAACGCCATAATGTTCGCTATTTAACACCTCATTAAAGATGACTTTATATCCTGCTTTATCTAATTCATCTAAAATTATTCTCAAGGTTCTTCCCTTGTCATGATTAACCAATCCTTTAACATTTTCTAAAATAAAATATTTCAAATTCTTTTCAAGCATTATTTTAATCAAGCCAAAAATTATTTGTCCTCGGTCGTCTGCCATTCCTTTTCTTTGCCCGACTATTGAAAATGTTTGGCAAGGAAAACCTGCAATCATCAAGTCAAAATCCGGCATTTCTTTTGGGTCGGCTTTCATTAAGTCGCCAAAATTTTGTTCTTCATGTCCAAAAAATTCTCTGTATGTCTTTTCTGAACTTTTGTTGATTTCGGAAAAACCAACACAACGCATTCCGTTTTTTTCCAATCCAAGTCTTCCGGCCCCAATACCGGCACAAAAGTCCATAAATTTAATTGTCTTTTTTTTCTTTGTTTTTTGCATATAAAATATTTCTACTGATATTTTACTTTATTTTTAGATGTTTGTCCACAGTTGCACTTCGGCTCGTATTCGGGTATAATGCCATTATAACATATGAGCCCACTAACAAAAAGACAACAAGAAATATTTGAATATATTTCTTCATATATAGATAAAAATAACTACTCCCCAACGTATGAAGAAATAAAAGATAATTTTGGATTATCTGCCCTTTCAACCGTTCACGAACATATTACCGAATTGGTTAATAAAGGCTATTTATTGAGAGACGAAAAAAGTCCCCGAGGAATTGCAGTTATCCCCAAGAAAAAACAGTATATGGAAATTCCGTTATTGGGCATTATACGAGCGGGTAAACCAATTGAAGCCATAGAAACAGCAAATGAATACATAAAAATAGTTCGGGAACCGGTTTTGAAAGGCAATTTATACGCTTTAAAAGTCGAGGGTGATTCAATGATCAATGACGGAATTTTCAGCGATGATATTGTTATTGCCAAAAAACAGTCGGTGGCGGATAACGGGGATATGGTTGTAGCCGTGATAGATGACAACGAAGCCACTTTAAAAAGGTTTTATTTGGAAAAAAATAGAGTAAAGCTGCAACCGGCTAATCCGAAGTATGAACCGATTTATAGAAAGGAGGTAGAGATAAGAGGGGTGGTCATTAAAATTATAAGAAATTTAAAATAAAACTTGTTTGTAAAATTGCCGGCAGGATTATGCTCGGGGAGAAATGTTTGATTTTTAGTTTAGCTCACTTTAATCGCTCTCCGCTTGAAAGTATTGTTAATGCTTTCAGTCGGGGAGGCGGATTAAAGGTTGGACGCTTCTATTAATTCATTCATTAATTCCAATGCGTATGTCTGACACTAAAGTTAAGACAGGCGGAACTGCTAAAGTCTCAGGCCAGTATAGACCGGTCGGAACCAGGCATGAAATAACCCTTTCCAAGGGTGATCGTGTTCCTCCTTACAGTAAAGAGGCAAAAACTTTTGTATTAGTCGACAAGACTAAACACAAGAGCTAATCTTTACCTTCTTGCCGGCAATCTTGCAAATAAGAAGCCAATCTTATGCCTGCAACCTCTCAAAAAGTAAAACAAAAAATGCTGGAACTAACCAGGCTTTTTTGTATAGAGAGGAATATTTTTCAAAAATTCGTCATTGTTTATAAGTATATTCGCTTATTAAACAAAGACCCACTAACTCAAGAGATACTGCAAAAGATGTTTGATGACACCGCTAAAATAGGAGGAAAGGATTATAGTGATTGCGTTGATGAAGAAGAATTTTTAGATGTTAAGGGCGAGGTTCTTTATACAAATGATTTTTGGACATATTATTCCAACCTGGAAATAATATATGGCAAAATGAAGAAAATGAGAGAATGCCAAATTTGTGATAAAAAGAAATTTGAAAATTTATGCCGTCTTTATTCTAAACCATATTCTAATGAAATGTTAGAATTATCTTTTAAGGTTATAAACAGCAATGTTTTTGACCAACTTGATCAAAAATGTTTCTTATGCAAAGAAAAAGAAGATAAAAAAACTTGGTTTGACGATGATAAAAGTATTTTATATATCAAAGGACAAAAGATTTATATCAATAAACAAGAAAAAACCACCAATGCTCATAAGATATTAAAATACATATTTATAGATAATAAAAACAATTTAAGTGATGACTTCTTTTATTCAGAAATTGCCGAAGATGAGTTTGGCGAATTGGAATATAAAGAACGAAGAAATAATTGGAAAAAATACAATAGAGCTTGCCAATATATTAATGATAAAATAAGAGAGCAAAGCAATAACTCAATAATTGATTTTTTAATCTATAATACAGGAAGTAAAGGCAAGGTTAGAATAAGAAAAAAATACCTCTAAATTCACAAAAATAAATACACTTAAAGTCCCGTAAAACGGGGCTTTTTTGTTATACACAAAAATATTCCCCGTAATTTTTGTGAAAGCTAATTATATATTATATGAACGTAAACTGCCGGATAAAGGTCGGGGGCAGAATAATAAAAAACGATAATACAAAAACTATGTTTATTCTAAAAGGCATAATCAAAGAAGATAAAAATGAAAATTTTACTCGCAAAGACGGCACACCTGGCGTTAAGCGATCTTTGTTTATCGAACCGGCAGGAAGCATTTATCCGATAAAGGTCGGAGTGCCCCTAGAAAAAAATTACGGTAAAGTCGGAGCGTCTATAGAAATTTTGGTCAACGTCTTTCCTTATTATTACATTGATAAGCAAAGAAAAAGAGCCTTCCTTTCCGTTTACGTTCCAGATGAAAATAAAAATTAGAAATGAGGGAATGGCAAGGTTAACTATAAAATCTGTAAGTCCATTCCCCGCTTCTAAATTAATCTTATGAATTTCAACGAAATTTTATTCCATTATCAAGTTTTAGACAGTGCTGACAACATTGTTAATTTAACAGCCACATTTGTTTTACCAATTGCTGGTTTATTTTTCTTTGTAAAAATAGCCCTTGGAGCAATCATTATAATTTATGTAGCTAAAAAAATATGGAAATAAATGGAATTGAATTTGTACAGATTTACACCCCTTTAATTATTATTCTTGTAATAATTTGGGGGCTTAAAAAGATAAAAGATAGTTTGTAATTATATGACCGAATTTGAAGCAGTAAATGAATTATTAAAATGGTGCCTATGGGCAGGTTTTGTCGGTCTTATTCTTATTCCGTTCTTTATTAATAAAAATAAATAAAGACTAGAAGGGGGGTGAAAATATGTTTAAGAAGATTGGAATCGGTTTTATGGCCTTATTGGGTGCAGTTGGTTTAACCACTAACTTTGTTCATGCGGCTCCAGATCCTGACCTGACCAATTCTTTAGCCAGCACCACTAGTTTATTAAAGGATAATGCTTATGCATTTATCCCTTATATCTTAGGAGTATTCGGTGCTGTCATCACATTAACTTTGATTATCAAAGGTATTATGTGGGGCGTAAAGAAAATCAGAGGCACGATCAAATAGTTTATCGCCCCGTCTTAACCGGCGGGGCGTAAACCCTTTTTCCCTTCTTAAATTAATTTTATGTTTACCAATATTTTACTCGTGATTTTAATAGTTATTCTCGTTTATTTAAATTATCAATTCTATAAATCTTTTACCGAGCCGAGGCTTTATCACGACCGGCTCAAAATGGATGAAATCTATAAGAATTGGCGAGAAATAACGAACCAAAAAGATGAAAAATAAATTCTTAAAAATAATATTTGCTGTAATTATAACGTTTGGAATTTTTACTTTTTCCAATCAAGTTAAAGCAAGTATAAATGTTCAAAATTTACCTTTTGCCAATAAAGGTTATCGAACAATTATAATTCCCAGTTATTCGGGTGATGTTTTAATGGTTTGTAGTCCTATGGGTGATAGCGGAGGCAGATATTCTCTAAACAGCTTATATTTTAATGGAGACGCTTTTACTAAAATTCCAAATTTAGAATACGGAGCATATTCAAGGATATTTTATCTAAAAAATCCCGATATTGGTGCTTACAATTTAACTTCAAATAATAATTTATATTGGCAAAATAATTGGCCATGGCCAGATATAGCTTGTTTTCTTTTATCAGGAGTTGATACTGATTATCCAATAGTGGCAACTTCGACTGGTTCAACTGCAAGTGGAATAACTTATTACAACAATGGAGTAAATGGAAATTTATTATTTGCTTTCGGTGAAAATTGGTCATCTTGGAGCAACTGGAATGGTGGTGTAATGCCAACACCAGTTCAATCAAGTAATTCTACAATATTGGGAAATTATGGTTTTGTAGGAAATGATGTTCACCAAGGAGTTGTCTCTTATACTTATATAAATAATATAATTCAACAAATTACTTATACTAATCAATTATCTGATTTCTCAATGGCTTTTGTGGAATTTAATGAAGCCCCTCCAACAGAATATTGTGGTGATACCTTTTGCCAAACAACTACAGAAAATTGTTCTAGTTGTCCAATTGATTGCGGTGAATGTGCTAATAATCCAAATGCAACTAACAATAGTTTATTTTTCTTTTCTAACCCTTATACATTTTCTAATCAGTCATCCGCTATCGTTAATTATTTATATAACGAAGATGTCTTTACTCATTATGATCATATTGAGATTAGAAAATTAAATAGCACCATGACAAGCAGTACTTTTGTAGCGACTAGTACGATTATAGATATTAGCGGATTTTATATAAATAAAAGAGACGGAAAAAGTTTTTTTACTTTAACCGGAGACGGAACAACTATCGGATATGAATATTATGAAGTAATCGGGCACTTAGCTCCTTATTGGTCTCCGACTTTGGGTGATGTAGGGGCAACTACAACTATTCCCTATTTAGTAGTAATCAATTGGCAACCAACTCAGTTAATTGATGTTTCTGATATTTTATCAGCTACCTCAACCAATCCTTTTTTTGATGATAGCTCCATGTATTACGCCGCCTGTAGCGAAGAAGAATGGAATACCCCGCCACCGGAAATTTTTGGCGTTAACGTGCCCGCTCTAAATTTAACAGTAATAGGTTGTAAATTTAAATTAGGTTTTATTATTGCCGGTAATAAATTTACTAGCTTAGCAACAGACGGAATTTATAAGGCAGGAAATATATTAAAAAATGTATTCCCTTTTAATATTTACACTAATTTAAATGATTCATGGAAAGCAAGTGCTAACAAGGATGTTATGTCAGAACTTGCCTTTCTTTCGCCGGTTAATGGGAATTTAACAGCTCAAATTCCTACCCATGGAACATCAACCGCAACAGTTGTTTTATGGGGTAAAGATATTTTTACTTCTAGCTCCACTTTAGGAACAGTTAACGCTCAAAAAACTAATCAATTATTTTTAGCTATAAAGACAATTATCAAATGGGCTTTATGGGGATTGTTTGGTTTATGGGTAATTAAAAATGGTAAAGCTTTCATCGATAAGATGACAAGCGGACAATAAATATATGAACGCATTAATTCAATTTATCAAGGTTGTGCTTATTACTGCTTTTATATCAGGGCTTCTTTACGCTATCGGACAAGCAGTTAATAACCTTATTCCTTGGTCAAATGTTACAACTTTTTTTGGAATGATAAGACAATGGTCGAGTCTTATTGATTTTATTTTTCCAACTGACACTTTGTGGCAAATAGTTGGTTTAATATTTTCAGTCTATCCCTTTTTATGGTCAATTATGGCGATAAAAATATTAATTAATAACTCAGGTTTAAGAGAATAATTATATGGCACTAGACGGTTCAAAGTTTAAATTAATAACTGGACTTCCGGGAAGCGGAAAATCTTTGATGATGGCGACCTTCGTTTATCCTTATCTTATTGCTGGTTATCAAGTTTATTCCAACTTATGGCTTAACTGGAAAAATTTTGATGTTTTAGGTGAATGGGATACTGATAAAAATAATCTTCATTATTATCAAGAAATAGAAGATATTGTCGATGTTAGAAATTGCATTGTAATCTGCGATGAAATCGCCGAACCGCTCGACCCTAGAAATTGGGAAAATGAAAGTGGAGCGATTAGAAGATTCTTTCAGCAACACAGACATCATCACGTTGATATTTACGGCACAACACAAAATATAACGCTCGTTGCTAAAAGTGCTCGAATAGTAATAGATGAATGGACTGATTGTTTTCGCATTTTGAGAATTATTCCCGGAGTTATTATTTTTCGGGAACGCTCAATTGATAGAACGCAAATGTTAAAAGAAGAACCCGAACCAAAAGATAATGGTTTTTTCTCATGGTTATCGGAGCTTAGATTTTTTCTTAAATCAAAATTGTTATTTACTAAATGGAATAAATACAAACTAGAGCTTGAGCATAAATTTTGCGAGAAATGCCACGAGAGACACGAGTTTAATTTAAATATTTGTCCAAAATGTAAGCAAGCTTTAGTTATTAAACCAACTGGAATTTATGACAGTTGCTACGATATTAAACTCCGCCCTAAAAAACATTATTGGCGACCAATTAGTATTTGTGCTGATTGCGGTCGAGAACATAAGTCGGGATATAGGGGTGTTTTAAGTGAAGAAGAATTCTTAAAACAAAAGGAATTAATAGTTAGATAGTTCTTTAAATGTCTATACAAAAAAAGGAGTCAATCCCGAAGGATCAACTCCTAAATTTGTTCGAGCTTATTGAGGCTCGACTTGTAGGTCAAAAAACAAATAGATTGTTTTTGGCCGTCTCTCAATAACGGCTCCCGTTTTCTTGTCTTTCTTTTCAACGATAATGAAAGACCGGATAGCTTTCTCGTCTTTTTTGACGACATAGCCGTTCTTGAGCCAGCCTTTGAAAGTGAAGCAATTAACAAACGGATTATAACGTTTGGCTTCATCTTCGCCCCAACGTTTGGCAATCTGTTTTCTGACAAGATCAGAAGTGTTCTCTGAACCTGTCCAATTTGATTTGACTGAAATATTCATAAAATTAGATTGACGACTGATTTTTAAATTGCCGGATAACGTCGCCTTAGATTATCTATCGGCGAGACATAAGACAACGTCTGATTGCTTGCGACAGTCAAGGTGGAGACTAGTACTACCTTGATAGGCGATAAGCTGACGTTAAAATGGAAAGCCACGATAGACAATCATTCCCTTTCCGAAAATTTTGCAGTTCGACCGGTCGTATGTTCTTTTCTTTTTTCGGCGGTATCCCCTCGGGGGAGCCGAAAAAAGAAAATACGACCGGTAAATGAGAGTTAAGACTTGATGTGTTCTTAACTTGATTATAACCACACATCTAAAGAAAATTGTTATGGCTTATACTTATGACTTTAAAGTCGTGGTATCGGGCAAACAGGTTGAATTATATAAATATAAGAAAAATGTCTGGCGGGAATATGAAACTAAAAAAGATGAAATTCTCACAAAAGAGCCAAAACAATTAGATTTATTTGAACAAGAAAAATTAAGAAAACAAAGAATGAAGTTTTCAGTTAATAGAACAAGAACTGAAATAAGAAGATTAGTTAATTCCAACCCGCAATTAAACAAGTTTTTAACTTTAACCTTTGCCGAAAATATCACTGACTTAAAAACAGCAAATTATATATTTAATAAATTCGTTTTAAGGATGAATTATAAATATAATAATTTTGAATATTTGGCGGTTCCCGAATTCCAAAAACGAGGAGCAGTCCATTATCATTTGCTTTGCAACCTCCCTTTTATTGAGATAACTGAATTACAAGAATTATGGGGTCAAGGGTTCGTTAAAATAAATAAAATAGACGATGTTAATAATGTTGGAGCCTATGTCTCTAAATATCTTGGCAAAGAAATGGATGAAAGAACTTTTGGCAAGAAAAAATTTTTCCGCTCTCAAAACCTAAAACAATCAGTTGAATTGTTGGGTTATATCGCTCAAAAATTTGTTGAAAAATTTTTGTCTATATTAAGCCCAGTTTATGAAAAAGTCTTTAAATCTGATTGGATTGGTGAAGTTGAATATTTTGCTTATTCCCTAAATTTTATTCCATTTATTAAAGGAAAATATGATAGAAGCGTTTTATTTAAACCGTTATGAAATTTACAGACGAACAATTAGACGATTTTATCGCTTTATACCAAAAAGAATTTGGCGATAATATTGATCGAGCGGAAGCCTTGCGACAAGCAACCGCTCTTGTTTCGCTTGTAAAATTGACATATGCCCCCATGAGCCGTAAAGACTTTGAAAAATACAGCACCTTGAAATATTAAAAAATAATTGTTATTATATTGTTGACACCTAACAAAATAATAATCGCTAAGGCTTTTTTAATATTCGTCCCCAGAAAGGGGTAGTTGTGCCGATGAATATTGCCTTTGGCGATGTTTTGTTGGGTGTCCACGACTACCCCTTTTTGTATATAAAAATAATAATATGGAAACAAACAACAGAGAGACAATAACAATTAATACTAACATTGAAAATTATTTTGGTGCTTTAGCAAAAGTTTTACTTTTACTTAAAAAAGATTATCAAGAAAAAACATTTATTTTTGATAAAGATGAGCTTTTAACGGAAGTTATTAGAGATCTAAAAGCCTTACAAAAAAATTGTGTAATAAAAAATAGATATGGAAGAAGTAAAAAATAAAATTAAATATTTTGCCTATGTCCGCAAGTCAACCGAAGGTGAGGAACGGCAGGCTTTATCTATTGAAAGCCAAAAAGACAAGGTGAAAGAGATTCATCCTCATTTGGATATTGTAGAAGTACTAGAAGAAAGACATTCGGCTTTTAAGCCATATAACCGCCCTTCATTCGAGGAAATGATAAGACGAATAAAACTTGGTGAGGCTTCCGGCATTATTGCTTGGCACCCGGACAGATTATCAAGAAATGAAATTGACGCTTCAACTATTACATATTTAGTAAGAACCGGAGTAATACAAGATTTGAAATTTGGCTCATATAATTTTGATAACAGTCCCGAGGGGATCATGATGTTGCAGTTGGCATTAAGCCAATCGCAATATTTTTCATCAAAATTGGGCAAGGATGTAAAAAGAGGTCTAGAGAAGAAGGTTTCTCTTGGTTGGCTTCCTGGTGTTGCTCCTGAAGGCTATTTAAACGATATGAGGCTGGAAAAAGGACAAAGAACCATAATCCACGACAAAAAGCGATTTATACTGCTTCGTAAGGCTTTTGATTTAATGCTGACAGGCACTTATACAGCTCAAGAAGTGTTAGATAAGTTAAATAATGAATGGAATTATAAGACAAGGAAAAAGGCTAAAACGGGTGGAAATAAACTTTCCCGTTCTGTTTGGTATAAAATGCTTTCTAACCCCTTTTATACCGGTATAATCGTTTATAATAACAAAGAAAGCAAAGGAAAACATAAGCCATTGATTAGTTTAGATGAATTTAACCGAATACAAGAAATTTTGGGGCTTAGGGGTTGCAAAAGACGACCACAAAAGCACGAATTTACATATTCGGGCATGTTTAAATGTGGTTCTTGTGGTTGCGGTATAACCGCCGAACACAAAACAAAATATATTAGAAGCTCTCAAGAAGTTAAAGGTTATAATTATTATCACTGCACCCATAAGAAAAAGGAAATGAATTGTCGCCAAGGTTCAGTTGAAGAAAAAGAAATAACCGAAGAAATAGTTAAAAAATTAGAGAAATTGGAAATGCACCCAATATTTTTAGAATGGGCTTTAAATTATTTAGATAGTCAAAAAAATGTTGAAAAAATAGAAAATAAGGAAATAGAAATAAATAAAGATAAGCGGATTAATGAGTTAAAAGATCAATTATCCGGCTTAACTATGATGAGAGTAAAAAATTTAATTGATGATGAGGAATATTTAAAGGAAAAATTGTCCCTTAAAAAAGAAATAGAAAAACTAGGCAAAGTTTTAGACCAAAAAACAAAAGAAAGCGATATAATCGAATTAACCAAAGATAAATTTATATTTTCAGCTTATGCAAAAAAGAAATTTATCAAAGGCGATAAATTAACTAAAAAAGAGATACTAACTGATTTAGGTTCGAACCAACAAATAAATGACAAAAAAGTCCATATTTACTTGTTTAAATGGCTTTTACCTATCTATGAGAACGTTGAAATTTATAATGCCAAATTAGCAAGGTTAGAACCAACAAAAATTGGCTTAGATTATACAAAAAACAGAGCTCTAAATGAGCTCCGTCTCTCTTGGCTCCGAGGGTGGGATTCGAACCCACGACCAATTGATTAACAGTCAACTGCGCTACCGCTGCGCCACCTCGGAATAATTAGTTTTTTAAAAACTAATTAATATAATATCAAAACTAAAAAATATGTCAATAATTTTTTTCTTATCTAATTATCTTTTTTCCATAAACTTTTCTTCCGCCCATAAATTACCCTTAAAACAATTCCAACCTTTAACATAAACCTTAGATCCGTCCCCCACATAAACGGGATAAACCTCATTCCTTTGACTTTCATAACTATCAGTTCTAAAATTAGCGCATAATTCAAATTCTTTTTCTCCTATTTTCTTGTATTCAATTTTTTCACCACTAACCGGATTAACTAAAAATTGATTAAAATTGATAATCTCAGCCACACTATTAAGCTCCGATAAATCTTCTGGTAATTTTTCTTCTTTTTCATAATAGGAATTAATATAGCTTTCTAAACTATGAATATTACTCATAACTTTTTCATCTATTTTTCTTTCTCGAGCCACTTTAGGAGATTCTACAAAAAACCACGAAGAAATAAATATTATTATAACTAACAAAACTGAAGAAAAAAAGAAGATTTTCATAATTTTATCTTTCTTTAAAATCTTATCTCTTCTAATGTCATATAGATAATAACTAAAAACTATAGCTGCAATTAAAATAACTGTTAATAATTGCAAAATAGATTTTAAAGTCATCTCCCCTGATAAAAAAGCATTAATAATACCGACTAAAGAGCCCAAAATAACTACAGCCGAAACAGCTAGAATAAAATAGGTTAACCAATTTCTCAAAGGAGAATCTTTGTCTATTTCACCCTTTTTTAAGCCTTTATTTATCGAATTAACGCATAGAAAAAATATTGGAGCTGATATCAATAAAGCCGAAATTCCAAAACGTAAAGCTGATTGATTAGAATAAGAACCATAATAAGCTAAAGCATCAAAAACGCTTTTATCAATAATTTGAAAAACTATCAAAGCCGAAGAAATGGCTACAAAAATTAAAGCCACCAATGAAAGAATATAATAAAAAGCATATTTAGGATTATGATTTTTCATATTTTTTATTTAATAATAATTAAAAATCTTTTAATTTGTCTAAGCTCTTCCCCTGCATTTTTCTAATCTTTTCTAAGGCCTTAGCTTCGATTTGACGAATACGTTCACGAGTAACTTCAAATTCTTGACCTACTTCTTCTAGAGTATGGGCCACTCCATCAACCAAACCAAATCTCATTTCCAAAATCTTTTGTTCACGAGGTGATAAGCTAACCATAATTTCCTTAACATAATCTTTTAATAATTGAAGAGCGGCGATTCTATCGGGTGAATCATTTTTAATATCTTCAATAAAATCTTCTAAGGTAGAATTATCATCATCATCTCCGATAGTAGTTTCTAAGGAAATAGTTTCTTGAGAAATTTTAATTATATATCTAACCTTATCTAAATCCTCTCCCATTTCAGCAGCCACCTCTTCAGCCAAAGGCTCACGACCTAATTCTTGTACTAAAAATCTTCGAGCCTGTTGATAGCGATTAATTGTTTCTACCATATGAACTGGAATACGAATAGTCCTAGATTGATCAGCTAAAGCCCTAGTAATAGCCTGTCTTATCCACCAAGTAGCATAGGTTGAAAACTTATAGCCTTTTTGATGTTCAAATTTATCAACTGCTCTAAATAAACCAATATTTCCTTCTTGAATTAAATCCAACAAACTTAAAGTTTTAACTCCAGAAAATTTTTTAGCAATAGATACTACTAGTTTTAAATTAGCTACTATCATCTTTCTTTCGGCGTCCTTGTCACCCTTATCCTTCCTTTTGGCTAACTCTACTTCTTCTTCGGCTGTTAATAAAGGAATTTTACCAATTTCTTTTAAATATATTTGAATAGAATCAGAAGTTAAACTAGAAAAATCAACTGATAATTTTGAAGAATTTTTTACCTTTTCTGGCACCTCTGTCTTGCCCCCCAATAAATTCCCAGTATCTTCTAATAGTTTAATTCCGGCATCAGCTAAACGACCTAAAAAAATTTCATATTCAAAAATATAACCCTCCACTGAGGGAAATAAATGTAAAACCTCTGTTTCCGTTAAAAAACCTCTTAACTTGCCTTTCTCCAATGTTTTAATTATATCTTCTTCTTTCGGCACAATTACTTCGTCGGGAGAAATTTTTTCTTTCTTAACTAACTTTTTTTTATCATTTTTTTTAGAAACCCTTTTTTTATTAACTGGCTTAACTTGTTTTTTAGTAACCGTTTTTTTAATAATTGGCTTTTTAATATTTTTTTTAACTACAGTCTTTGCTTTCTTTTTAGAAACAGGTTTTTTCTTTTTAATTACCTTAGTCTTAACAACCCTTTTTTTAATAATTTTCTTTTTTTCTATTTTTTTAGCCATATATAATAAATTAATTTATTTTATTTTTTTTATTTCTTCTTTATTTTTTTTTAAATT
>JAQWCF010000046.1 GCA_028706105.1 Candidatus Margulisiibacteriota bacterium | reverse complement strand
TTTTAGAACCTGTACATCTGTAATAGAAATACTTTTTCTTCTGTTTGTTTATGGTGTGGCTGGGGGTAAGGGGGGAGCCACACCATAAACAATAAACTTTTTTAGCTAGCAAGAGAGAATTGGGATAGATGCTTTTTCTGTAATTTTTTGTTTGGATTATTTCCTGTACTTTCTCAAAAGTAATTTTAGAAATAAGGGGTTGATGGATACCGTTATAAACTTGGTTGTTCCAGATGACTTTACCTATATATGCTTTTTGTTGAAGTAAACTATATATTTGTCGCATATCCCATGGTTTATTATCTCTATTTTTAAGGTTATTTTCATTTAAGAAATTAGCAACTGCACAAGTGGAATGGGTTTCTAGGAATTTCTGAAAGATTACTTCTAGAATCTGTTTTTCTTTAGGGTATGGGACTAATTCCTTTTCAATAATGGAATAGCCATATATTCTGCGACCACCATTAAATAACCCTAGGCTAGCTCTGTGACCCATGACATCTGATATGCGTTCTGAAGTTTGTTCCCGTTCCAATTGGGCAAAAACCAGAGCTACACGGAGCATGGCTTTACCCATAGCTGTTGTTGTGTCGAAGTTTTCTTTGATGCTAATAAACTCAACTTCTTTTTTATTCATTAGGTTCATGAGGTTTTCAAAATCCATTAAAGACCGGCTCAGCCGGTCTAGCTTTTTGACTATGACTGCTTTGATTTTCTGTTTTTCTATATCCTTTATTAACTTCTGGTATTCTGGACGGTTGGTATTCCCGCCAGATTTGCCACGTTCAATATAGATGTTAAGTATCTGATAATTACGGAAATCACAAAACTTCTTTAGCTCCTTTTCTTGTTCTTCCAAAGAATCCCCTTCATTAGCCTGACGCTCTGTTGATACTCGGATGTATAAAGCTACTTTGAATTTATCTTCCATGATTAATTACTTTTCAAGGTGTTTAACAGCTTATAAGCTGTCTGTTCTATAGCAAACCAACCAAGATAAACCTTGAGATTGTCATTGTCTTCTATGCTACGACTAAAAGAATCCAGAAATTGTCCTAATGTTTGTCCTGTGCTTTCTCGAAATTCACAGATTAGATTCCAGATTTGTTCCTCGTATTTGGTATAGAATTTAATACAGTCAGAAGTATAAATAAGACTGCCAACACAACCACTAATACAACCATGAGTAATAATATCTGTTAGCTTGCCTTGTGGAGCATATCCTCGGTCATTACAAACAAACCGGATTAACCAATTCTCCAATGAACGCTTGCGCTCATAACTATATTCGAACTGTTTTATTAAATATCTTTTTAATTCTGTTTTAGTCATTTCTTTTCACCTTTCACTTTTTACTTTTCACTAGCCGTCTACTTAAGGTAGACGGCTTTATATGCGCCTTCCCAGCAACCGCCACACCTAAGTGGCTTCCATTTGATATTTGGGAATTCTGGAAGTGAACATTCTGAACAGAAGATAACCACAGGCAACTGACCAGCAAGTGCCTTGCGGATAGTGAACAAACTTCCCTTGCTCTCGCCATGCAAAAAGGCAACTATGCCAGATACAGCCTCGATTAACCGCATGTTACGTTGTAACAGCCCAGTGCGAACTATGGAATATTCTTCCTTCCCTTGTAGACTTCCCCAGATAACTGAACCACCGTACTGCTTGAACTGCCTAGTGAGTGCACGGACTTTGACTGGAAAACCCTCATAGGTACTCCAAGGACTGTACAGGGTGCCTTTGCTACTCTCGCCAACATGGACTAACTGGCTAAGACAATACTCGTCTGCACCAATAGCACCGCCACTGGCTATATGGCATTTGCGTTTAAGCAGGTCTTCCACAACTGAACCAACCAAGCCAGACTGGCTGGATGGTAACGACCTAGAACCTATAACCCCGATATGTTTTCTGACTTGTAACCTAACTTCCATAATGTGCCTCCTTTTGCTTTTGATGGGGCACTCTAAAACCAGAAAAAAAACAGCATGTCAAACAATTATTTTTTGTAATTTGGTTATCAACGATACAAGAGGTTTATAGCTTTAGAATCAATAACCCTAATGGAATAATTAGAAGAACCTGTTGAAAGAACTCATAAGTTGTATCACAATGATTATTGTCAAGTTTAACTATTAGTTCTCAATTTTTGATACTTGGTATGCGCAATATTATGTTTGGAGAAACACATGAAGAGTATAATATGAAAATACTACATACTTCGGACTGGCATTTAGGCAAAAGACTCGAAAAATTCTCGCGTATTGAAGAGCAACAAGAAGTGTTAAATGAAATTTGTGAGATCTCAGATTGTGAACAAGTTAATGTAGTAGTTATCGCTGGAGATTTATTCGATACTTTTAATCCCCCAATTGAAGCCATTGATCTTTTTTATAAAACACTGAAACGATTAACTAATAATGGTAATCGAGCAGTTATCGCTATAGCAGGCAATCATGATTCCCCAGATAGAATAGAATCTCCCGATCCTTTAGCCAGAGAATGCGGGATTATTTTTCTTGGTTATCCAAATAGCAAAACAACGCAGTTTAAATTAGAAACAGGACTAAAGGTAACAAAATCTGATAATGGTTTTCTAGAACTAAGCTTACCAAATACTAAATCACCACTCAGAATAATCAGCACCCCTTATGCTAATGAAACTAGGTTAAAAGTTTATTTAGGTTCAGAGGATAGCGAAGAAGAACTTAGACAAATACTACAGAAAAAGTGGCAAGAACTAGCAGACAATTATTGTGACAATAAAGGAGTTAATCTCCTGACAACTCATCTATTTCTAGTTGGTAAAGGTGAGGAGCAACCGGAAGAACCGGAAGATGAAAAACCTATTTTACATGTAGGCGGAGCACAAGTCGTGTACACAGAAAATATTCCCAAACAAATACAATATACAGCTTTGGGACATTTACACCGAAAGCTGATTAATAATAAAAAAGCACCTGTTATTTATTCTGGTAGCCCCTTGGCCTATAGCATGAGTGAGTCTAACCAGGATAAGTTTGTAATGGTTATTGATGTAGAACCAGATAAAGAAGCTATAGTTAAGCAAATTCAGCTAACTAAAGGGAAACGACTTATCAGACAAAAGTTTGATAATGTAGAAAAAGCAATTGACTGGCTTACAGCAAATCCAGAAACATTAGTGGAACTAACCATGGTAACAGATACTTTTTTAACTGCTGAGGAAAGGAAGCAAATATTAAATGCCCATCAGGGGATTGTTGCTATAATTCCAGAAGTTAAGAACATGGCAGGCTCAGCTGATAAAACTAACGAAATTGATCTTAATAAAAAGATAGATGATTTATTTATAGATTATTTCAAAAACAAATATAATCAACAGGAACCAAGCGTAGAAATATTAGACTTATTTAAGGAAATAAAAGCTACGGAGCAAGATAAATGATCCCGATAAGCTTAACATTACAAGGTATCTATTCTTATCAAAAAAGACAAACCATAGATTTTACTCAGCTTACAGAGGCTTCATTATTCGGTATCTTTGGCCCAGTGGGTAGTGGTAAATCTACCGTGCTCGAGGCTATCTCATTTGCCTTGTACGGTCAAACAGAGCGGTTAAATCAAAAAGATAATCTTAATTATAATATGATGAATCTAAAATCTGACGAGTTCTTTATTGAATTTGATTTTAAAGCAGGCAAAAATCATATTGATGATTATAGATGTGTTGTTAAAACGAAACGCAATAGCAAAAACTATGAGAATGTAGGTTCTTTTGATCGTAAATGTTATAAAAAAGAAAATGATGAATGGACCCCACTCGAAACTAAAACTGCAGAAGACATTATTGGTCTTAGTTATGATAATTTCAGGCGCACAGTAATAATTCCGCAAGGAAAATTTCAGGAATTTATAGGACTTAAAGATAAAGATCGAACAGATATGCTAAAAGAATTATTTGGGTTGGATAAGTTCGACTTATATGCGAAGACTGCGCAACTGGATTCCTCAAATAATTATGAAATAGAAAATATCAAAGGACAGCTTGAACAAATAAGTGAGGAAGCAAATCCTGACGTTATTACAGAAAAGAATGAAAAATTAAAACAATTAGAATCTGACCTAAAGATAATGAATAAAAAACAGCAAGAACTTACTGGTAAAGAAAAGAAGCTAAGTGAGTTAAAAAGTATCTTTGAGGGTATAAATAAACTAAGCAAAGAACTGGCTGAACTGGAAGAAAACAAAAAAGAATTTGCAACAAGAGAAGAGGAATTAAAAATATATGAATCTTGTCTAAAGAACTTTAAAGACATCATTAGCCAAAAGAAAAAACTGGAAGCAGACTTTCAGACATACAAAGAAAGCATTAAACAAAAAAATGAATCCCTGCTTATTAAAGCAAAAACTCTAGAAGAGACAACCATAGCATTCACTAAAATAAAAACAGATTATGACAAAAAAGATGAGCTAAATACCAAATCAGATGACTTAAGCCAGATAATAGAGTTAAAAGATATTGATAAGCATCTAAAAGGTTTAGAGTTGCTGATTAAAGAGCAAAAACAAATTCTGGATAAGAAAGAAGAAGAACTTAAAGCCACAACAACATATCTTAAAGCCAAAAATGAAGAATATAAAACAGCTAAAAAAGATATGCCAGACTGGGACAGCTTAAACAAAGTCCAGCTATGGTTTACAGAACAAAATCATTTAGCAACAACCCTTAAGCAAGAGCAGAAAAATACAGACGAACAACAAAAAATTATTGATAAATTACAAAAAGACAAAGATACATTATTAAACAACTCACTTTTGGAAGGGTTTTTATCTAGTAAAGATAAACTATTATTAACTAAAGAAATAACACCCATAATACAAAAAGAAATTGATAAAAAAGAAAAAGAAAAAACAGATTTAGAAAACAAAATAAGAGAACTAAGCATTAATGAAAAGATGGGTGACTATGTAAATCAATTAACGGATGGCAAGCCATGCCCCTTGTGTGGGTCTGCGGATCATCCACATATTTTAAAAGTTGAAGATGTTAAAGTAGAAATAACTAAAGTTGTCCTAAATAAAGAAACTATAATTAAGGAAATAGACGTTCTTTATAATATTAAAAATGACCTCAGTATTCTTTATGAGAACTTTAAGAACGTATACATCCAAAAACAAAAAGCAGATGATAAGATTAAACTAACAAAGGAAGACATAGAAAAACACAACATAAAATTTATATGGAAACAATACAGAGCAGACAATGAGGAACAAATAAAAGGCGATATATCTAAAGCCAATCAGTTTAAAGAAAAAGCAGATATTTATGAAAAAGAAATAGAAACCCTAAATACAAAGTTAGAAACAGAAACAAAACAAAGAGATACGCGAAAAGCATCATTTGAAGAAACACAAAAAGATAAAACAGCCCAGACCGCAAAACACGAAACAACTATAAAGCAACTTAAAGTACTTAAATATGAAGAATATATTGATAAAAACAAATCCCAATGTGAAACTGAGAAAATTGAATGTCAGACTAAATACAGTTATCTTGTAAAGGAACACGAAAGACTTAATAAGGAGATAAATGAACTAAACAAAGTTATTAGTGAACTGGGCGGTCAACTTAAAACCGAAGAAACTGCCAAAGTAAGCATTACGGCTGAACTGATAAAAAATATAGAAGAAATCAATAATCGCCTAATCAAAACAAAAATAGAAAACCTAGAAGATGTAGAAAAAATACTTGCTAAAGATATAGACATAGACGAAGAGCAAAAAAGAATAAAGGAATACAACGAAACCCTGATACAGACCAAAGCCAAATTAAAAAATGAACAAGATAAAATAAATGACCAGAAATATGACGAAGCTAATCATAATCAACTAATAGAAGAACTTGTAGGACTAAATAAAGATATTACAACCAAAAATCAGGCACAAGGTGCAATAAAAGAAGTTATCGCTAAACTAATGAAAGAATTAGAGACCAAGAAAAAGCTAATAACCAAGATGGACGAATTAATAAAAAGAAAAGAGAATATTGGAGTACTCAAGAGACTCTTCACTGCAAGTGGCTTTGTTAATTATATATCAACGAAATATCTACAAAATCTATGTAACGCCGCAAATGACCGCTTTTATAAACTCACCAGACAGCAGTTAAAAATAGAGATCACTGATAACAATACTTTTCAGGTAAGGGATTATCTACATGAAGGAAGAGTGCGAAGTATCAAAACTCTTTCTGGTGGGCAGACTTTTCAGGCCGCTCTTTCCCTCGCTCTAGCATTAGCTGACCAAGTTAATCAACTTGCAGGAGCCAAACAAAATTTCTTTTTCTTAGACGAAGGCTTTGGTACATTAGATAAAGAATCACTGCATACTGTGTTCGATACGCTAAAACAACTACATAAAGAAAATCGTATTGTGGGAGTAATTTCACACGTGGAAGAAATGCAGCAAGAGATTGATGTATATCTGGATATTAAAAATGATGAGGAACAAGGGAGTCTTGTTGAGAGGAGTTGGGAGTAATATAGTTAAAAAAAACGAAAGAGCAAGGAAAGGAGAATAAGATGCCAAGATCAATTTATTTAGTATGTACAAATCCTAGATGTGGTTTTGAAAAGAAAGTGAATGAGTATGCTCCTGGGGAACCAGCACCACCTAACGTCTCCAATCGACCAGGTTCATGTCCCGTATGTGGTCACCCGTTGAGACCAAGAATGTAGGTGATTAGAATGGTGAAGCCAAGAGTATTTGTAAGTTCCGTTATGGAAGAGTTTGAAGAATATAGAAATGCTGCTAGAGAAGTTATAACAGAATCTGGTGGATATCCTATATTAATAGAAGACTTCCCGAGTTCACCTATTTCATCACGAAATGCATGCTTGGACTTAGTGGATACTTGTGAAATCTTTACTATTATAATTAGTGATAGGGGTGGGTGGACATGCCCTTCTGGATTATTAGTTATTCAAGAAGAATACAATAAAGCAAAAGTAAAAGGTATCCCAATTATTGTTTTGATTGAAAATATAGATAGGGATAATGATGCTCAAGGGCTAGTGGAAATTGTTTCAAATTATGTCAGCGGTCATTTCAGAAAAATGTATAACAATATAAGTGAATACAAGACATTATTAAAATCAGCATTAGATCCAGTAATAGATACTTTTAATAATGAGGAGGCTACGATGAATATCATAGAAGGACTAATGGACAGTAGTTGCGACTTTAACTACAACGCAGGGTTAAGGTTCGTGGTGATGCCAGATAGAGATGTGGAAATATTTAACCAATCAATATTAGAATCCAAAGAATTTGATAATGAAATTATGGCAATAACCCATAATACAGATATAAATATTTTAAGCTATAAACACTCTTGCTGTACAAATGTAGAACTAAATAAGTTGATTATAACGCAAGAAGGGAATGATACATCCAATCGTTTAATAGATTTCGTAAGAATTGAAATATCAAATAAAGGAGCTCTTAGTTTAGATGTTAATGTTACTGGATTAGAAAACAGAAGTAATGGTGGTTATCATTTAGGGGATACAGCAACAATAGTTAAACAGGATGTTGAAAAAAGACTTAGTTCAATCTTTTTATTTCTAACAGCCTTTTATAACAAATTTGATCAGTATAATAAGTTTAATAAGTTTTACTACAATATATCCCTAAAAAATGTTGGACATAGAATATTTGTTAATGAACCGATTACTGGTTCTAGTGTAACAATGAACATGTCAGGCTCTAATGATTTCCTTGTTTTTGATAAAGAAAAAATGATTGCTAGACAAGCATTATCAGAATACCAAAATCATATTGACAATGCCATATCAATAATTCGTAGAAAAATGGATTAATGGAGGATTTATATAAAACAACTACATAAAGAAAATCGTATTGTGGGAGTAATCTCACACGCGGAAGAAATGCAACAAGAAATCGATGTTTATTTGGATATCATTAATGATGAGGAACAAGGAAGTATGATTAAAAGGAGTGGAAAATGAAAATAAAAACTATGAGAATTGAGAATTTCAGATCTTTTAAAGATGAAACAATTGAATTTGATAATTATAATTGTTTTGTTGGTTCAAATGGAGCAGGAAAATCTACTGTTCTGAATGCATTAAATGTTTTTTTTCGTGAAAGCAAGGACACCAAAACTAATTTAATTAGTCTCACTGAAGAAGATTTTCATCATAAAAACATAACCGATCCAATAAAAATCACAATTACATTTATAGACCTTTCTAAAGCGGCACAAGAGACGCTTTCGGCTTATTATCGACTAAACGAATTGACTATAACTGCAAAAGCAATATTTGATAAAGAAAGCGGAATAGCAACAATAAATCAATATGGCAATAGGCTTGCTATTAAGGATTTTTCGAAGTATTTTGAGGCTGATAAAGCTGGTTCAAAAGTAGGTGCACTACAGGCAATATATCAAAGTTTTTGTAGCCAATATATCGAATTGCCAAATGTAAAAACAAAAGGTGATATGGTAGAAGCATTACAAAATTATGAACAGGATCATCCTAAAGAATGTCTGTTAATTGAAAGTCCTGATCAATTTTATGGGTTTAGTGGAATTAGTAAATTACATCCTTATTTGCAATGGATTTTCGTATCAGCCTCTAAAGATATTATTCAGGAGTGCGAAGAAACAAAGTCTTCTGCATTAGGGCAATTATTACTTAGGACTGTAAGGAGTAAAGTTAACTTTAAAGAGAAAATTGATCAAATAACAGAGAGAAGTCAGCTAGAATATAAAACAATGATTGATGCCGAGCAACCATTGTTAGAACAGTTATCAGATTCACTTATGAATAGATTGAAATCATGGGCACATCCAGAAACTAGTATAAAAGTATTGTGGAAACAAGATCCAGCTAAATCTGTAAAAATATTGGAACCATGGGCTTATATAAAAATTGGGGAAAGGGGATTTGAAGGTGAGTTAGCACGATTTGGGTTAGGTCTTCAAAGATCATATATGCTTGCACTTTTGCAAGAATTGGCGATTTCAGAAACAGAAACTGGTCCAACGCTTTTACTAGGGATAGAAGAACCAGAAATTTATCAACATCCGCCACAAGCAAAATATCTTTCAGATGTTCTTTATGATTTATCACAGCAAGGTGCCCAACTTTTCCTTTGTTCACACAGCCCCCAATTTATTCCTGGAGATAAGTTTGAAACAGTTAGATTAGTTAGAGACTCTGGTAATCCTAGTTGTTCAAATGTTTATAAATTAACATATAAAGAATTAGCTAATGAATTAAATCTTGCAGGTGAGAAACTATATTCTGAATCTGGAATGGTTGCCAAGCTATATTCAGTTTTAAACCCAACTATAAATGAAATATTCTTTTGTAAAAAGATAATACTTGTAGAAGGATTAGAAGACATGGCCTATATAACAACGTATTTACTTCTAACAGAAAATTTAAATAAATTTAGATCAGCAGGCTGTCATATTGTAAATGTAAACAGCAAGAGTAACTTAATAAAACCAATTGCGTTAGCAAAACTATTAAATATACCTTTTTATGTTATATGTGATGCGGATACAGATAAAGATCAAATCAAAGATGAGGATAATAGGAAAAGTCAGGTAGGTAAACACAAAAAAGATAACAAATCGATTCAAATACTAATGAATCTAAAAACAATTGAAGAATGGCCCTTGGCAGATGTTATTACTACTAATTTAACAATGTGGAAAACTAATATAACAAAAACTGTAATTGATGACTTTAGTGAGACAGTTTTTAATAGTTTTTTAAATGAAGCAGAGAAAAAGTATGGTGATGCAGGTAACTTAAGAAAAAACCCATTAATAATAGCTACCGCATTGTGTTTGGCATGGGAGAAAGAAAAAAAATCAGACAAATTAATTGAGTTAATAAATAGGATTTGTAAGTTTGCTGAAAATTAAAAGGAAGGAAATAATAGTAATAAATTTAAATAAAAGGAGAAAAAAATGAATAATATAAATATGATTCCAGTTTCATCTTCAAATGTTGCAAAAATTGGTTATGAGGAAAGCACGAATACTTTAAGGGTAGAATTTTTAGATGGATCATTATATGACTATTCGGGCGTACCCCAGCCAGAATTCTATAATTTAAAAAATGCTTCTTCTGTTGGTGGTTATTTGAATAGCAATATTAAGGGAGTATACAAGTATAAGAAAGTTAGATAAATTAGTAATAGTAACACCTAGAAGTGCAAATATTTCAGACGAAAAATATATTAAATTTATTTTTAATAAATTTAATATGAATATTTTTACATTCAGTTTGATTATAAAAGTAAACAAGTTTTGCAGACAATTGACTAAAGCGGGAGCGTTTTCTTCTAATAAGTATGCATTTAACATATAATAAATAAATGACCTTTAACAAAATATTTGAAAAATACCATAAACTGACTATTCAAAAGATAACTGGCATGAATAGAGTTAAGTTAAATTACGTATTATTAATAGGTTTTATATTATACTCAATTCGAGTGTTTAATCTTATTGATTTAATACCCTCCATAATCAATATTACTATCTTACAGACATTAATACTTTCTGGTCTATTACTGTGCTTATTTAGAAGTCTCTTTATGCCAACAATAAAAAAATTCATACTCAATCTAAATAACAAACAAGAAGATTTCTTGTATTTTTTCCTTATTGCTACATATGTAATTTATTTATTGGTATTTCTTGATTTAATAATTAACAGCATTTACTGGCTACTAATTCCAACAGTGCTTCTTGCTACAGCATTGTGTTTGTTATTTATAACCTTATATTGTTTTAAAAAATACAAAAAGACGGGTGAACCACATGTAAATAAAGAAGAATACCTTTATTCTGATTCCTCTATTTTTGATTATGAACAAGACCTGCTTGATAGGAGGCAATTTATAAATGAACAACTAATGCCTATTATCGAGTCTGCTAATGCTGATTCATATGTTATTGGGGTTGAAGGAAAATGGGGCGACGGCAAAACATCAATATTAAATTTACTAGAAAAGACACTGCTATTAAAAAATAACTATGTGTTGCTAAAATTCAGTCCTTGGTCATTTGATAAAAACATCTCTTTGATTAAAACATTTTATACTGAAATTAATAGGAAATTTTCTGAATTATCAGACAATACCATAGTTCCTAAAATCCTAAAAAAATACTTTAAGTCTGTACAAGGCATTTCTATAAACAGCTGGGGAATTAATTTTAGCTTTCCTGATGTTGAAAAAAACAATCAAGAATTAAAAGAAGAAGTTGAAAATGCTATCAGACATGAAATTGGTGATAAAAAAATTATAATCGTGATAGACGACCTAGACAGACTTACAGCAAATGAGATTTTAAGCGTATTTCAACTTGTAAGGAATATAGGGAATTTTATAAACACGCGATTCATTTTGTCCTATGATAAAACTGAGTTAATAAAGCATATTTCAGAAAAAACCTCTCCCTCATTTGTTGAAAAAATTATTCAGTTTCCGATCCAAATTCCTAAAGTTGATTCAGAATGCTTAGAGGATTACTTTGAATCCCGTTTAACAGATTATTTTAAAAATCAAAATATGGAAAATTCCCTAAATGAATTTAATGATTTTAGTAATACAAACTTCTACAAAACAACATTTACGCCATACTTAAAAAATGTAAGACAAATAAAAAGAATTTTAAATTTATTTCTTAGTAACTATAAACAAATATACACTGAAGTTAATTTAAAAGATTATTTATTACTATGCATCCTTCAACTTAATCATCCCTTTCTCTACAACGATATTTGGACTAATAAATGGATATACCTTACTTATTCATGGGATGACAAATTTAAACATATTTACCAATATATACAGTTAAAAGGTAAGGATGAAAAAAATAGAATAGAAAAGCATTTTAATAACATTTTTATTACGGAAGAAAAAACAAATAAAATTGATTCAGTAGGGAAAGATTTAGCAACTAATATTTTAGTTGAGCTTTTCCCAACTCAAATAGGATATAAATTGTTTGGTGATAATTCTCTGAGTGGAAATGGCAAGGACTATTATGAGAAAAGAGCCATTAATTATCCAGAATGTTTTTTTAATTATTTTATGTATAAACCGCAGAAAACGTATATACCTCATAATGAACTTAACCCAATTTTTATTAGTGATGATGATTACAGTCAAACATGTGAAAAAGTCAAAAAATGCATCTCTAAATATAAAGCTGAAGATAAATTAGTTTCTTTTTTTGATAAAACTTTTATTTATTACAAATATTTAAATGAACCCCAAACAAAAGCATTTATTGATAGTATTATCAGTTTAAATGCTTCTTATAACTCAAAAACTAATAGTACCTTTGTAAGCCCAAATAGAAATGAATCTAACTACTCTGTAATTGCTACATTGCATTTGTTAAATAGTGAAAAGGTTTCTGATAAAAATGACTACATAAAGACAGTTATAAAAGAAAGCAAATCTATTTTATTTTGTTTTTATCTGCACGGAATACTATTTAACGATAAAGATTTTTACGCAGCTCTAATCAAGGATGTAAATAAACAGGAACTTGAAAAAGAAATAACAGATAGGTTTTATAAAGATTATGAAAAAAGAAACTTACTAGATGATATAGCAGTGAATGATGAGTATACTAACATTTTTAACAAAGTAGCAACTAACTTTTATCATAAAAATAAAAATCAGGAGTATTGTAAAAATGAAAAATTTGATATGTATATTAAGAAATGTTTAGAAGAAAAGAAAACACTTTTCACTGATTTTGCCTTATTAAATATGAAGGTCAAAAAAGGATTTTTTGAACAAAACAACTTAAAGGCTTTCATGGAGATTTTCGATATAGATTATTATCTTGATTTTGCGAAAGAACGGGTTAATAACCTTACTTTATTAACAGATTTACCAGAAAAAAATAAAATAGAAACTTTCATAAAACAAATTGAAGAAATTCACGTTCGACACGCAGAAAAAATATAATCTATTATCAAAAATGCTGACACATGGTCTTAGATATAACTTTATTTTGTTAAATTAATTAGCAAACCTTTTAACATCAACTTGCCAACTACCATCATAAAGTAATCTACAGTACTATAAGTTATGATAACTTATATATTATTATTTCAGATTGTTCTAATAAGTTATTATATCTTTTTACTAACTCTTCTTTATATTCATATACCTTCTGTTTGCCAATGGGTATCCCACATTGTATTACATGGGATTCCACCAAGCAGTTATTTACATGTAGCATTTCAATAAATTGTTTTACCTGATTGTAGAATAATATTATATCTTTCATAACGTCAGACTTATTTAGTAAGCCTAAACCAGAACACGAACTTTCATATATTGAAAAATAGTTTTGTGTGATTATCATTTTGGGAAAGAAATTATATTTTTTGTCTATATATTCACCAAAAGTCTCTATTAAAAACAATTTTATAGAGTACACTTCGCTTAATAATGAATTTTTTAATATATTCTTTTTATTGCGTGTTTTTATAATTTCAACCCAATTTAAACCTAAAAATGACAATAAGCTACCTGCTACAACGCCTAACAAAGTATTATTGTTTAAAAAAGATGATGTATGCTCAATAATGATATTTTCAGTTACCATTTTTATATTATATACTAACCACGACAGAATAAATCACTAAAACATGAAAATTTAAGGGAAATATAATCAGGTTTTTCACCAATTACATTTTTATCGAAAGCAATAGTTAATTGAGTTTTTAATAGGATTGGTATTACTCGCAATTATGGCTACCATAGCTAATCAGGAAAGATTAAGATTTTCTGAGTGTGTTAAGGCAAACTAGCCCCCCGTAGGGATTTATGCTTTTTTATAAGCACAGACGAACACTAATAATTACCTCTCCGCGGGGAACATAAATTTCAACTTTTGGGAATTCACAAAACAACAATATACCCCTACGCCAATATGCCTTCATTAACTGCTGTCTTTCATATATAATAAAATTATCGATTAAATTTACGCAAGGGATGCAATGATTGAATGAGCTTTAATAAAATACTAGAAAAACATCGCAATCTTGCATATTCAGAAGCTAACAAAGGAAATCGTTTTGAACGATTAATGCAAGGGTATCTATTAACAGACCCTAAATATGCTTATCTGTTTAAAAAGGTTTGGTTATGGAGTGAGTTCCCATATAAAGATGAACTGGGAGGACATGATACAGGTATAGATATTGTTACTTTAACCAACGATGATGAATACTGGGCAGTACAGTGTAAATGTTATAAAGAAGACACGACTATAGACAAAAAAGGTGTCGATTCATTTCTATCAACAACAAGTCGTGAATTTAGAGACGAAGCTGGAAATATTATTCGATTTTCATGTAGATTATGGATTTCAACCACTAATAAATGGGGAGCAAATGCTGTAGAAGCAATTAAGGCACAAAATCCGCCTGTAATTAGATTAAATTTATATGAATTACAAGAAGCACCTGTAGATTGGGGAAAACTAGACAAAGGTATCTTTGGAGAACTTTCCCGAACTGAAAAGAAAACAATTAGACCACATCAGCTTACTGCATTACAAGCAACACATGAATATTTCAAAAACAATGATAGAGGTAAGTTGATAATGGCATGTGGTACAGGGAAAACATTTAATGCTTTGCGTATTGCTGAAAATGAAACTGACGGTAAAGGGCTAATCCTTTTTCTTGTCCCATCAATAGCCTTAATGGGGCAAACTCTTCGTGAGTGGAGTGCCGATGCAGTTGAACCAATAAATGCAATCTGCATTTGCTCTGACCCTGAAGTTTCACGCAAAAAGGATAAAAATGAGGATATTGATAGCCTAAGTATAATTGATTTGGCTCTGCCAGCTAGTACAAACATTCATAATATTGTTAAACAGTTTGACCATGTTGAGAGTAATGGGAAAAAAGGAATGACCGTAGTCTTTTCTACTTATCAAAGTATTGAAGTTATATCTCGTTCTCAAAAAATGTTGCAAAAGACTGATGAAACAAAAGGCATATTTGATTTAATAATCTGTGACGAAGCTCATCGCACGACG
>JAQWCF010000045.1 GCA_028706105.1 Candidatus Margulisiibacteriota bacterium | reverse complement strand
AGCCGCCTACTTTACTTAACTTACGTGAAGAAATAGGCTTATCTAAATCAACCCTTGGCTCCTTCATTATCTTTCTACACAAATACAAATTTTTGAATTTGGCCAAGCCATAATCAAGATTATTTTCTATATCTGACCCCAGCATATTCATATCAGAATAACCACCTAAGGCACTTGTACTCCTATCCATACCCGCAGTTATTAACTCCTGAGAACCTACATGTTTGGACAACTCTCTTAATGAAAAAAAAGATAATATTGCACCTAACGCAATCGCGGTGGCTGGTGCAGCTGTCAAAATACCAGCTACAGTAACGCTTATTGCTGCTGCTGACATAAGAGAATAAATAAACTGCATTTTTCTTGAAGAAGAAAAGGTTCCATTATTCCCAAACAAACTAAAATCCTTTGCTTCTTTAGCAACACTAGAAAGAGGTCCCTCTGGAGAAATAGTTGGATTAAAAGTTTGAAAAGTCTCTTTACCACCAGTATTTCTTCTCGTAATAGGATTACGCTGAGTAGCATCCCAAGTATTTGGCATCATATCCTGGGCAAATAATAATTGTTGCATTTCCTCTAGAAGAGCAGCCCACTTTGGCAAACCAGTATCCATCATTCTTCTTCTTCTAGTATAGTTACCCATTAACATTGTAGTAATACCTGCCAAACCAAAAAGTAATGAAAAATCCATAGGCATACCAAATAAACTTGTTGCTACATTAGGAGCTCCAAACTGGATAGAACTTATACCTGCTAATAAATACGAAGCAAGAAATATTGGCATTGCTGCTTTAATAAAGAAATGATACGGATATGCTAAAGCACTAATAGTTTTCAGTTTTCTATCAAAAGAAGATTTTCTCGCTAACTCCCAGAATATAAGCTCATGCTTATCGGCTACGAATTTAGGAATCCATCTTCCGGGAAATTGACCGTTTTTAACTCTTTGGTCTGTATCAATACCATTGTGACCAATATCATATGTACTCTTATCAACTCTAGCGTCATTTGCTTCAAGATCAGGATCTCCTTTAGAATCTTCTAAGGCTTTATGCCTACTCTGGTAAATTAACCCTTCAAAACCTATTCTTTCTTTATCATTGCCTCCACTTTTATACATTCTAGGCATCTTTTGTCTATCGGCGTTCTTAAAATATTCTGGATCATTCTCCATAGCTTTCTGTCTAGCTTTATTAAAAGATATTCCCAATAAAGCGTTGAATCCTAACATCGCAGGGAAAATACTATTCAGAGCTATACTTGCGCCACCAGTAATCTCTGATAATCCTAAAACAGCCATAACTGCTCCGGCCGAGGCTAACAGATCACTACCAGCCTTCTCAATATCCCACTTACTGATACCGTTTTCTTTTATAATAGCATGAGCAGTAAGTTGATTAGTCGCAGAGTAAGTAGAAAAGGCAACTATTATAGCCAATGCCAGTGGCAGATTTAGAGATAAAGCTCCTAAACCTAGAACCAATGGTGTTATAGCAATAAAAGCCTGACCATAACTTCTTAAGTCGGTCCAGTTTCCTGTGCCTATCTTGGCTGCAAGAAACATTGCTAAAACTACAACAGCACCTGCACTAACTGCTATTCCAGGACTAGCTACAGCAATTGAAGCAAGTGCTATTGGCACTGCAAATCTCATTGCAAAAGAAGTGCCTCTATAACCCCTTCTAACCACTTTCCAAGCAATATCTTTCTCAGATCCAGTAAAAAATTCTGGTTTAATCCAATCTGCAGCGGTTATTTTAGGACTAAAAGCTGCTTTACCAAAAGTTTTCCAAAAACCATTATTATTACGTTCATTCAAAAACCTTGTAATATACTTAGTCAAAGCCCAATCCATCTGGACATCTTGATGTTGCATATGTCTTTCATAAAAGATTATATCTTGGATATCAGATGTGAATGAATTAAAACAACCACAAGGAAAATGTCTTGCAGAAGTAGCTCCAGGCTCGCCACTTCTATCTTTATTAAAGTTTGACTGTACTGCTTCAAACGCAACATTCAAATTAATTCTGTCACTGCTTGATCTATCCAACATTGTTTGAGGTGACTGAACACCAACAAAGTCTCTATTGTATCTCTGTCTAGTCACTGGATCGAATAGATATCGCTGAGCTAATCTACTTTTATTTTTCATCATGTTATTGTCGCCATCTATTGAACCCATTGTGTCAGCAGGAAGATAAACCTTACGTTCTTTACCTTCGGCATCGAAGACTGTAAGAGTAGTTCCCATATCTTGATAAATATTTGGCTGAGTTATAGCAGCTGCAACATAATTCTGTGAAAGAGGGTCATATTTAGGAACATTTTTCTTTTCCCCATTTTTATCTACAACTTCAGTCTTTAGCCCAGACATCTCCGCTTCCATCAATGCTAATATTTCTTGCATTTTCTCTTGTATCTCTAATGGAGAAGTATTCTTATCTATACCATTTAAAACTGTATTTTTTTCTAACAATTGAGAAAACTCTACAAAATAGTCCATAAAAGGCTCACTAAAACCTTTGTATTTTTTACTATCAGGTAATCGTTTTTCTGGAATGTCCTGAGACATCTTGCTACTCAAATACTCTGAGAGCTCTTCTGGTGTCTGAGGTCTATCAAACACTGCCCAATCTCTTATTACTTTTTGATCTGCTTTTCGCTCATACTTACCTTTTACCTTCTCGGTAATAGTTCTTTTATAATGTCCAATATTAGAGTCATATAACATTTCAAAATTAAATGCATCTTTTCTTGATGTTTGTGTATACCATGATCCTTTCACCCATTTACCATCAACCATTGCTGTATAGTTCAACCCATCCAATAATTCATTACCTTCAGCAAGATTATTCTGAAGCATTTGGAATATTTCTTGGATATTCTGGCCTTCTTTTTTATACATATCACTTATATAACTGCCCCAATTAACATCCTCTTGAACTGCTCCAACATATGCTTTTCTAAACTCAAAGCTGTCAGTATTTTGTTCCAACAAGTCCTTTGCTAGTGTTAATGAGAATCCAGCTTCAGTGTCAGGATAATTTTCTTTATCCTCAACAACTGCCTTTATCTCAGCTAAAACATTTGAAGGGATTTCTTTTACTAGCATGTCGCCTTGTTCGTCAATAATTTTTGACTGCTGAAGTTGGCCAGTAATAATACTAATTACGTCATGTCCTCTGGCTAAAAGAGCATCCATACTCTCAATACCTATTTCTGCCAAATGATCTTTTAAACTAAATAAAGCTGAAACTTTTGCAACATTCATTCCTGTAAATGATTGAATAAGTAGCAAATACTGATTCTCAAATTGATGATAGGATTTATTTACTGATTCAAGAACATATCTTCTATCACCATCTGTTATTTTTCCCTTACTATGAAGTTCATCTAGCTCTTGCTTAATTATTGCTTTAATTCCTGTTACATCAAGATTAATTTCTTCACTACTATCAATCTTTTTAATCGACTTATTTATATCATCAGCATATTTATCATTTAAAGAACTAACTTGAACATTGCCTCCTGCATTACGTAAGAACATCTGAGCTATTAATCCCTGAGTAATATGAGCATATTTACTTTCCAAGTTATATCTTGAAATTTTCACTGTATCTTGTTTGATTAAAGTAAGGGTATTCGCCATACTTAAGTCCACTTGACCTTTTACATAATCATCATTTGCAATATTTCCCCACTCGTTATCAGTCTGCATTAAGTTACTAAAATATTCTTTTAATTCAGCCTCGAGTTGTTCCCAAGTTGGTTTTTTAGACGAAATATCGTCCCAATTTTTACTTAGGTCAACACCGGTAACATTTTTAAATATCTCTAAAGCTCTCTCATATTCCTTCTTACCTATAAACTTAGTTCTATCTACCTCATAAGATGCATCCTGGCTTTTTAAATATAATTGTTGCAAACCCATTGCAGCACCTTTGACATGTTGCAAGGAGTAGTTCTTGATAATCATCTCTCTAGCTATATTTACCAAAATGTTCTCTAAGTCTGCTGCTGTTCTTTCAGTCTTAGCACCATGATATATTCTGGCATTCTCTAATTCCCAACCAGCCATAATATCTTTTACAACACCACGAACACCTAGTTTATCTTTCTTGTTTATAATTAGCTTATCTAGTAATTGTGAATATATCATCTCAGAGGTTACGCCTAATCTTATTTTTGTTGCATTATCATTACCAACATAAATAATTGACTCTACCACTTTCTCACTTATATCACGTCGAGTCCCGGTCTCTATATTGCTACCATTCACTCTACTAGCTACCGCATTGTTAACTATCCTAAGCAGAACATTCCCTACCTGAGTAGCTTGCCTACCACCTGCCAAAATGCTAGTCCATATTCCACCTTTTGAACCATAAGAATCGGATCTAGAACCCTGAACCTGAAACATATCAACTCTAATAAAGTTCAAATCACGAGCCCATTGTATTACATCATTAACTTTCTTTTGTTTACTTGCGACTTCAGCAACATCGGCTGTAGCTGGAGCTATCGACGCAACTGCTGGAGTAAAAGCTCCGTTATCAATAAGGTTGATAAGAATTTCCCCTAAAGGCTTAGTTTCTCCAGTCATTTTTGTCTTATGAATATTCTGAGCAAATGCTTGGACATAAGGCTTTGCCGCAATAGTAAACATCTTATACGCGCCAGGAAAACTGTTAGCTCTATTACCTTTAAGAGACTCACACATTTTAGTAATAGTCGCTTCATCTATTTTTCCGCCATCATCTTCAGAAAGGAACTTAACCATATCATTTAATAAGCCAGTTACCGAAAACTCTGCACTAACTCTTCCTTGATAAACATCATTACCATCTATCTTTATATTTTCAATCAAAGCAGCTATGTTAATTGTTAAACGCTCTTTAGCGGCAATAGCATCCAAGTGATGGTCAATACTAGCAGCTAAATTACTCATTGCCATACTACCTTTAGGAGTCTTTAACAGAGGCTTAATTTCATCTTCAATAGCAGTTTTAATAGCAGCCATTAAGTTAGACAATGGTTCTAGTTCTTTAGCAGCTTTCCTCGCCTTTTCTAATGCCTCGTGGTCTTCCTTATTTAGACTACCATTTTGAACTTTTTTCTTTTCTAGCATAGATATATCTAGCTTAAGTTCATCTAACTTACCAAGTAAAGCTTGGGATTTATAAATAGCCTCATGTTCTCCCAATGCTATTTTCACATCTGTTTCTCGTCCAGTAATCAAGGCAATTAATAACTCTTTCAACTCTTCATATGACAGAAGATCACCATAAGCATGAAACTGCCTATCATTACCACTTGATACAGAAATTTTAACAGTATCTTCTATAATTTTAATAAGATCTGATAATTTACCACTAAATTCCTTATGATCAGCCTTCGACAGAACACCTAATTCTTCTAATGACGAAGTTAACTCTGCCTTTGTCTTCTTATAGAGATTAGCAGCTTCATAGTATGGATTATTATCAGATAACAATGCTGTCTTGTTTCTATCAGTCAATAAAGCTGTTTCTAGGCCATCTATCGTATTGATGTTTATCATAGTTTCCTGGATATAGCCAAAAGCCATAGCATTTGATTGATACAAATGCTCATAAATATACTTCTCTGTTATCTCACCTGCTAGTTGCATAACAATACCTTCAATAATCTCATCTGGAAGGTATTGTTTCTTCAAATCAGCTATTTCAAAGCCAATCTTTTGGTTATTAAAATTAACTTCGCCCTTTTTTTGAATGTTCTTCAAAAAGCCTCTAATAGTTGTTGCGATTGCTTCGTTGACTACTTCCTCATGTTGAATGTTTAACTGAGTCTCAAACTGTTCATAAGTCAAATCACCAGCATTTGCAATTTGAATACCCTTAACAGGGTCTCCTTTATAAATTTTTTCTTTATCTTCAGCCGTTAAAGCTAAACGTGAAACTGCAGCAGCAATATCTGCTGTCATATTCATAATAGTAAAATTATTTAGGAAACGAAGATTAGATGTATTAGCAGCTATCTGACTAATAAAAACTTCCATGGATTTCTTTGGCGCATAATAACCTTTTATAATATCTATAAAAACTCTGCCACCAAAACCCTCTGGGTCAGCTGCAGCAATCTTTGCTGTAGTTCCTGGCTCAAGCTTTATTGGTATAAACATCTGATCAGTAGAGATTAGCTCTTTATTTTTCTTCTTATATTCATTTACTTTTGCAAGAGAACCTTTAAGTGGAAACCCATTAATTATCATTAACTCCAACTGTTGAATAACTGCAGAAACATTTATACCAGAGTCACTAGTATTAGCATCAACAATAGCCTTTATATCATCTATTTTGATTGCTTTATCCCCAAACTTTTCAGAACTTAATTCACCCAATCTATCTAAGAGAAATCTATCTGAAGTTAAATCCTGCAATAAAGCAGCTTTATTAACATTTACATCCTTATTATCATAAGTTTTTCCTTTAACAACATCTTTGAATTGTTTCCAATGAACAAGCAATCTACTCAATGCAAAATTTTCTAAAGGTAGTTTATTGGAAGTATGATCCTCTAATAGCCATCTCATCTTTCTTGCTTCAGCTGTCTTTGGCATCGCTATTCCACTTGCCTGATTCGACATTTCACTAAGCTCTTTAGCGTTCTTCTTTACTAATTCAATTATTTCTACAGCTTTTTCTGTAGACACATGATAGGTTCTATTCATTGCATCAATTAATAATGCTTGCTCTTTAGGTTCCAAGTCCATTCCTGCCTGAAGCTTTCTTCCCATTTCCGCAACGACATTCTCGCCACCGATATCGCCTCTACATTTCTCTATGAATTCTCTACCAATAGCTCTCGAGGTAACAGCATCAAGTCCTGTATAAAAACTATCTGGGACTAATTTATTATTTTTAAAGAAAGACTGCTTGCCTAATGCTTCAAAAACATCCAGCAAACGCTTATCCTTATTCTTATTAATATCTTCAATAAAGGAATTGAAACTAGCTTCTGGAATTCCTTCTTTAAGTAAAATACTACTAAGGATCTCCTCGAAAGTAGCATTCTTGACGAAATCCTTAAGCTCACATGCTTCAATAACAGAACGGAACTTATTCTCAATAGCCTCAATAATCTTTCTTCTATCAGCCTGTTCTGCTGTATCTTGATCTTTATTTTCAGGCAATTCGTCTTTCATATCACTTAACAATTTTGTTAAAGTTAATGAAGTTACATAACGACCTTCTCTATAATGATTGGTTATTGATAAAAACTGAGCGAAAGCACTGTACTTTGCTCTCTGTCCCTGACTACTAGGATCAAACCCAAACTTAGGATCCTGATAAGACTGTGAAAATAATTCAACTGTACTTTCGCCTATTGGCTCAAGTCCTAAATTTAGTGCTAAATTTCTTATCTGCCAACTATCCCCATCAACATCTAGTTTAGGTCCATAGTAACTATAATGGGTGTCTTCTTCTTTTTTATATAATTTTCTAATAAGCATATTCAAAAACTGACCTTTTGTTATCTCACGATGATGATCATGAGCTGGTCTTATGTTAGAAAATGAAAATCCATCAACTGATCCTGCCTGAAAGTTAGCCTTTGAGAGCGGACCATGAGATAACTGTCTGTTACTCCATCCTCTTCTGTTTCTTGCAAACTGAGAAGGCATCATATTGTGTCCTTCTATCATTGCCATATAATTAGCAGGATCTCTGTCTTCTATCTCTCCCAACAAAGACTCCCACTTCCTGCTTGCATCTAACAACGCAGTACTTGTATACGCAAAATCCATAGCTGTGAAATAAGTCATCGAACCAGCGAACATAAACGAAGTTACTCTACTAAAAGCTCCCATTCCTGAAACTGCTAAAAAGAAATTAGCCCAAGTCACAACTGTAAACGCTGCTTTCAAGAATAAAAAGATCTTACAATAAGTTTCAAAAAACTGATTCCTTATCTGCGGTCTATAATTAGGAGTCTTTAAAGACAGCCTTTTGTTAACCAACTCTGTTATTCTGGTATCTGCAAAAGATTCATTTAGACTTCTATTTAACGCTTTTTTAAGCATCTCCAGGTCAGAGTCATTAACAATATTTAAGCCCTTCTTCAGGTCTTCAGTTTTAATATCATTTATGCTTTTGGTTTGGACAACACCGTTGCTATCAATAATTTCATTTTTCCTTAAAAACTCTAATAATTCTTCTTCAGTTATTTTTGTGTTTTTAAGCCCATTTAAAGCAGCTGTTGCTTTATCTACTGAAAAAAACTTATCTTCTTGTATTGACTTAAAAAAAGCTGACAATCTATGCATATTGACTTCTGCCTCTTGTCCTAAGTCTGTTATCTTAGCACTAGAATGTCTAATAATTGACTCTACTCTTATATATTCATCAAGCGTCTTACCAAGACTCATATCAGCTTTTGGAGCAGTCATTATTGTTTCCCTAAGTGTAGCTAATTCTGTAGCTTGTTTAGCTACAGCTAAACAAGCTACAACTTTGGCTCCAGCCACAATATGCTTATCCCCATCTGCTGCTTCATTTACCAATTCCTCAGCTTCCGATGACTCTCCCGCAACACCCATAATATCTATCGAATTATAATAAGCATCACTGTCAAAAACCCCATTATCATCCTTAACATCAGTTACTGTTACTGTAATATTTTTTGCTTTAAAAACTTTGTCCATTGCCGAAATAAACTCAGCATCT
Source organism: Candidatus Margulisiibacteriota bacterium (assembly GCA_028706105.1). Lineage (NCBI taxonomy): Bacteria > Bacillati > Candidatus Margulisiibacteriota > Candidatus Margulisiibacteriota bacterium. Next base: position 6,403 of record JAQWCF010000045.1, on the reverse strand, counting down.
GTTTTATCCCAAAGGGCATCTGCTTCCGCAACTGTAAAAAAATTAACATTAAATGCTTCTGCAGCAAAAGTTGCTATACAATCGTTTGATTGAATAAGCTTGCTATACCTAACAAATAAAAGATTATATTTAAGAACTGCTTTAATTGTGTCTTCAAGTCTCAAATTAGATATATCTAATTTCGATAAATCCACCATACCTGTTGTCTCATCAATTATATCAACACCATTTTCAAGCGCCACCATTGCAGCTGAATATGTATTAATATATGACTGCTCTATTACATGTGGAGCATTGCCGATCAAATCATCTACCACATCTTCGCCAATATCAACTACAGCAGCATTAAAAGCGTCCTCAACCCTCTTTCTTAATCCTGCATTGTCGATATGCTTAACATACATGCATACCATGTTTCTCATCATGCCTAAATAAGCCTGACGATCTACACCGTTCTCTGTTTTCATCGCATCTTTAATTGCCTTAAACATCTTAGCCGGTGTTAACGCTTGATCTTCGAGTTGTTTTGGCAATGTCTCTGTATTTGTTTTATCAGAAACCAGACCTCTAAAGCTATCTAAAACAGCAGATATTTTACTCCTTGCTTCATCTAAATTTAACAAAGCATTCTCAGAAATAAAACCATTTTTGGTTGCACCTGCTGTATCTATTATAGTTAAAACATGCAATAAATCTAAAAACATTGCCTTCTTATTATCATCAGCTAGAATCCGGGATAAAGCTTCCTTCATCTTTTGTTGTGTTTCTGTCAGATTAGGGTCATTTGTAACCACAAAATTCATAAGTTGAGAATAACTGCCATCAGTAAAAGAAGCACCCTGTAGCTGATGTGACCACATAACAGCTAAGAATATATCTTCATCATAACCAGGGATATTTTCATATCTGTCCAGTAATCTTCTGTTTTCTATTATAGAACCAATAGCACTACGTCTAGCATCCGATACCTCTTCACTTAAAAAAGACGTTATTCCTTCTTTCTTTTTTTCATCTAAAACAATTCCATCTACAGTCTTATAATCAGAAAAATCCTGTAATCTCTTCCAAAACATAGCTAATCCCTTTTTATCTAGAACTCCCTTTTCATCAGTAAAAGCAGAAATAAAATCTTCCTTCTTAAACACTCTTGTTGTTTCCATTAGCGCTTTTACAGAATATAAAACGTGATTTGTGTCATCAACACTTTTAAAAACATCATGTGATGCAATTGCAAGACTCAATAAGTTTTTGCCAGAATTATCTTTACCCAAATTTTTGTACATCCCGACAATTTGCTCGAGCCTAGCTCCAACTAACTGCTTATTAACTTTATCATTCCATATTTGTTCTCTTTCAATTGGGTCATTAACTCTTTGAGCTTCTATAATGTTGGCAAGCCTTAGTAGCCCTGGAAGCTCTTGTGACTGTTGTAAAATATTATTAACCGTATCTTTATATTGTCCACTATTTGTAACAAATTCTGATAGATCTATATCTAACGTTGATAAATCTACCCCAGGGTTCAGCCTATATTGATCATCTAAAATTCCATCTGTTTTTAATTTTTCTCTTATTTCTTTAGATTGATTTTCGTTTATTCCTCCAATTTTCATAAAAGCATTTTCTGCAACAGTTCTATCAGCATTAATCCATGCATTCTTAAATGCATCTAACCTTTCCTCTGCAGTCTTCTTACTACTCAAACCAAAAATAAACTGCGAAACTTCCTCCATTACATTGACATGACTATCATATCTTTTAACCATTGGGTGATTAGCTGGTTTTACCGTTAAACTAACGTGGCTATCCCTCATGTTTAATGGCATATAACTAGAGCGTAATCTATTTAATTGACCCAAAAAAGCATTAACAGCATTTTGCAAAACAGGTCGCTCTGTTTTGAAATCAAACATTGTAAGTGCTGATGAGTTATCATCAACATTATCTGCATTTACACTAGAAGGAGTTGGTGTTGACACCGTTTTAAAATATAGATAATTACTATGCCAATTTTTGTTTTTCATAAGATTATTTAATCCTTTTATATGTCTACTTTTCATATATGCCTCATTTTTTTCTTATTTAAACATTTATTACAACTATAATATCTGTTTCAATATGATTACTGCTTGCCTATATAATTATCGAAATGAATTGCAAGAAAATGCAGTCTGTTTTTTTAATATATAAAAGCCCCTAAAAAGGGGCTTTTATATTAATAAATCTTAGAAAATTACGGCCTTTGACTTCTATATAGATCATAACCATCTATCATGCTCTGTAACATGCCAAGGTTTTTCATCTTCGCTTCAATAACTTCTCTTAATGTTTTTAATTCAGTAAATTGCTTAACATATCCAACAAATGCTGGATTATTATCTAATTCACAGAATGCCTTAACCGCATCTGGAATATCTCCTTGTTCTTTAATATTCCTAATCTCAAGCATTTTATTAGCTGGCTCTTTGATAATCTTCATATTTAAAATAAAATTAACATCACCCTGTGGTGTCTGAGGCACAAGAACTAACCTCTTATCGCCTTTATAATCAACTTGTTCCTTAATACTTGTATGTGTCGGTAAATTACCTTTTTTTACTGACTCTAACATTTTTAATGGATTAGGAAACATATTAACATTCTTATTTAGAAAGGGAATGTCTGCCGCCTTTAAACTTGGATAGGTATCATTCTCGTAACAATGTACTTCACCATTATGAATTGCAAAAAACCCTCCTTTTTGAGCAGGAGTTTTTTGCTTTGTTGCCGTCATAACCATTTCCGCACCTTCATCACCAAGTTTTAAACCTAAAGCCATTGAGGCTAAATCAAACGGTAACTTTGATAATTGGTCCAAGTCTTCAATATTATTAGAAACAAAAAGATCTGCTTTCTCAAAGACACCTTTTAACTCATTAAAAGACATCGGAATTCTTCTAACTCTATCAGTTGGCTCATCCCCACTAGACTCTATTCTAAAAAATTGGTTATCCATAACAGTATGCATTCTAAATACACCATGATTATGTAACATCGGCTTTGCTTCTTTATCAACAACAACAACACCGGTCTTCTGATCTATTGTAAAAACAGGTTGTCTATATACAACCATAAACAAAAGGTTGTCTGGATTAAAACCAAAAAAATTACAGTTCCTCAATTCATCAATAGTCTCAGCATCCGTATCTTGATTTAAAATAATGGTGTGAATTTGTTTTGACATAACTGATTTACAAAAATCATCACAATTCATTATCCCTTTATTTTTTAATTTAGCCTGCTCGATGAATGTAAGATCCATATAGGCATTAGATGCCTCAGTCCAAGTTGAATAAGCAAAATTAGCAATTTTCCTAACCCCAACGGAAAGATTATTTATCCTAGCCAACTTTACTCTTATATCGTCTATCTGACCTATACTTAAAGTCTTCTTTAATTTATCTTCATTTTCCTTAATTGTTTTCGCTATTTCTTCTTTTTTATTATTAGTCAAACCTTTGTCTCTTAAACTTTGTTTCAATTTTTCTGTTTCTGCAAATAACAAATCATTTGGCTTAATCATTGGAGAATTTATTGCCTCTACAATGGAAAAAGGGGTCATCCTAGACTTTATTCCTAACCCTAATCTAGTTGCTGCTCCTGCAGCAGTATGTTCAAATATTATTTTGCCATTCAAAAATGAACTTTTTGCTTTCTGTAACCACTTCTGATTTGGTCTTTCTCGATTCAATGTTATAAATCTACTAGGAGACAAATTTAAATCTACTCCACCATTTTCAACATCAGGATGCGTTAATATTTTATTCTTTTGATCGTCAGTAATATCTTTCAAATTAAGGCCTTTAAGACTTCCAATAACAGCTTCTAATTCGTTCTGAATAGATTTTCTGGCTGATTCAAGATAAGTTGCCTCGCTTTTAAGATCAAAGCCTATGCTGGCTCCCTCTGCAATTATTTTATTAAACATATTATCCTCCTGCTTATTTTAAATATATTTCTTATAAATATATCGGAACTATCATTGGTTTGTTGCAATTATTTTTCATTTTTTTAATAAATAGGAAAATATAAAGGAGATTTTAGTCTATTTTTTATAATAAACAAAAAGCCCCTATAATAGGGGCTTTTTTAAATAACATTAATTAAAACAATACGTTTATTCTATGTCTACTGGTTTTGCTTTAGGCGCTTCTGCTTTTGCTTTATCCAAAAGGTCCGCTAACGTACCTAGCCTTGCAACTTTAGCTGTAATCTCATCCCTCAAGGTATGCATTTCCTTAAGTCCATTCATAAACTCATCAACGAATTGACTAAAGTCTGGCTTTGCATCAAGGTTATTAAAAGCGTCCACTGTTGCTGGTATTTCTGTAAGCTGTTTTAAACTTCTAAGAGGTATTAATGGTTCTTCAACCACAATTCTCATGTTCATAACAAAATTCAAGTCTCCCTGTGGTGTTTGTGGCAACAACACACCATCTTTATATGTGGTATGCACGGGAAAACTTCCTTCTTTAATAGCATCTAACATAGCAACTGGATTAAACATATTTACATTTTTATTTAAAAACTTAATGTCTTCTATTTTTAAATCTGGCGCCTGATCTGACTCATAACAATAAGTCTTTCCGTTATACACAGCAAAAAATCCTCCCTTTTGAGATTTTGCTGTCAAAATTGATAAAATCTTATCAATAAATTGATGATACCTACCTGGCAAAATGCCCTTTAGCATTTCTTTTGCATCCTCAGATGATTTTAACAATTCTAGTTTATCCTTATAAACTACACCTTTTTCGTTAAATAAACCATTTTTTGCAAGAAGAGAATGTATTTCCTTAGAATCATCTTTAGATATTCCAGCTATAGACTCAAAGGTAAGTTCAAGAATAACACCTTTCTGACTTGACGCCATCATAACCATAGCATAACTATCCTTGCCAGTCATAAGCTCTAACCCTAACGACATAGCTTCTAGATCAAAAGGTGAGTTTTCAAGCTGATCAAGATCTTCAATATTATTAGATACAAATAAACTTTTTTGACTATACATATTTCTAAGCTCATTAAATGGCAAATAGCTTCTTCTAACTCTTAAACCTTTTCCACGTTCTCCACTTTCTTCAACTCTAAAAAATTGATTTTCCATTACTGTGTGCATTCTAAAAACTCCATGATTATGAAGTTGAACTGGCTCAGATTCTATAACTTCACCATCTTTTATACTAAATGATGGTTGTCTATTAACAACCATGAAAAGTAAATTTTTAGGGTTAAATCCAAAAAAATTAAATTTCACTATTTCGTCAATTATTTCAGTATCTGTATCTTGATTCAAAATTATTGAATGTGTCTGTTTGCTTAAAATATACTTTACATAACGATCAACATCTAGATTATCACTTTCTATACCTAACTCTTTTGCTATGGAGGTTTTCATTTCAGCTGTGAGCCCTGGAAAAGCATCTATAGCTAATTTTCTAGTAGCAAAAGCAAAATGTGCAATTTTTCTAACACCTAAAGACAAATTAATAGTATTATTTAGCTCTACAAGCAACGCATTAATTTGTTTTCTACTTAAAGACTTATCTTTTAGGGCTTCTAAATTTTTTTCTTCTCCTTTAAGTTTTGCTACCTTTGATTGCACTTCCTCTGATTGTTGATCTTGTTTTGTCAAAACGTATAAATTGCTATGTATCTTATTTAACGCTTCCTGTAAATCTTCTGTTGATCTAATATCACCATCACAAATAGCCTCTAAAAGTGACATAGGGGTAATAGTGTACTTGGTTCCAAGACCAAGCCTAGTAGCTGCACCAGCAGCAGTATGTTCAAATATAACATTACCATCTAGAATAGCTTGTTTAGCTTGAAGAGTATCTGCACCTTGCCTATTTAAAACCGTATAATGTTCCCCTGAAACTAAACCCATATCAACACCTTGAGTAATATGTGGATGGGTTAATAAAGCTTTTTTTGTTGCTTCATTTAATGAATGGATATCAACACCTTTCAAATCATCAACTCCAAGTACTCTTTTTAATTCACTGGTAATAAGTTTTCTGGCAGATTTTAAATATGAAGTTTCATTATCAAGTATAAAACTGTTACTTTTTCCATCTGCGACTATTTTGTTAAACATTTTTGCCTCCTAATTTTCTTAAATATAATTATTTTATATAAATATATCGAAACTATTATTGGTTTGTTGCAATTATTTTTCATTTTTTTTTCATTTTTTTCTAATCAATCAGTTCGGAATTTGGATAGAAGCCAATAACATCAGGGGTTTAAGGATATATTGAAAGATATTGATTAATTATTTATTAGAAAATATCAAAAGAAATGTCTGATATTTCTCCTTCAATAACTTTTGATGGTTCTCCGGTGTAACCAACAGGCTTCA
>JAQWCF010000044.1 GCA_028706105.1 Candidatus Margulisiibacteriota bacterium | reverse complement strand
ATACTGGTTTTTTACAAGAGGGATTTGATGAGCTAGCCGCAATTAACAAAATAGATAGTGAATACAATCAGAAAATTTTAACTGAGACTGCGATTGAATTAGAAATGGCAACTAATGATTGGAAAGCGAATTTTAACTATGCTTTTGCTTTATATTTCAATGATAGAAAAGAAGAAGCAAAAAATTATTTTTATAAAGTAGTTGAGTTAAGCCCAGAAAGGTCTGTTAAAGGTTGGGCTCTTGGTTACATCGCGTATATTCATGGTGAAAAGAAAGACTGGCGAACAGCACTGAGGATAATTGATAATGCTATTCGATATGAGCCAGATGGAATGGCGTTATTTCTTGCAAAAGGTTATGGTCAACAACAAACAGGGGATTTTTTTGGTTTAGCCGGAACTTTGATTAAAGTTGGATCCATGCAAGCATCCAGTGTCTTTAATAGATATTCCATAGATAACCTAAAAAATGAGAATTAAATATTTTTTCTTTTTTGCTTTTGTGGTTTTATTATACTTAATTTTTTTGAGGGTTGATTACACTTATAAATCACCTTCAAAAACAAATGAACCAAACCTTGTTCTTCTGAATGCAAACATCGAACATTTTTTGCAAGGAGAGCTAGAGTTTAATGTAGTTGCCAAAAAAATAGAGATTTTTGACAAAAAGTTTATTATGCATGAATCGACCATTAACTCTGAAGATGGTTTGATTATTTCTGCTGATGTTATTGATTATTATCTTGATAGGGGAGTAGTTTATGCAAGCTCTAACGTTTATTTTAAACGCGGTCAGCACGTTTACAGTGGGAATGAATTAGAATATGATATGACAAGGCTTCTGTTGAAAACTTATAGAGGAGGGGAGTTTGTTTTACAATGAGTAGAGTAATAATATTTGTTTCACTATTTGTTTTTTTAGTTTGCTTTGCAGCAGAGGATAATCCTGTAAATATTAAGGCCGAAAGGTTTGAAGTAAATCTTTCTACCAATTATTTTGAAGCAAATGAAAAAATAGTTATTGAACAGGGCAAGCTGATCATTCGAGCAGACAAAGCTAATTATAAAGAATCCAAAAATAAAATAAATCTTTTTGATAATATCATTGCTGACTATTTAGAAGTCAAAATTTATTGTCAAGAAATGGTTTTTGACAGAGAAAAGAATATCGTCAATGCTTTCAAGGATGTGCAAGTGATTTACAAAGAGTATATTGTGTATAGCCAGAAACTTGTCTATTACCCAGACAAAGGTCTGATGATTTTTAAAGGAGAAGCAATAGTTAATCAGGGGAAAAATGTTTTAAAGAGTAATGATATTACTTTGGATTTGAAAAAAAACAAGATTTATTCAGACAACAAAACCAACTTTATGATTAGTAACGGTAATTAGCATGGAAACTCTAGAAGCCATTGACTTCAAAAAGTTACAGGAGGATTTTCCTTTTGTTTACGATGTGCTTGTTATTGGTGGTGGGGTTTCAGGCTTAAGTACGGCCATTGAAGCTGCAGATAAAGGACTTAGTGTTGTAATAATCGAGGAAACTGGAGTTCTAAGTGTTTTGGAGGTCGTTTCTCAGTTTAGAGAGCTGGGGCTTTTATCTCAGAGTGATGTTTTTTCTAAAAGTAGAGTAGAGTATTTATTAAAAGATAAAAATATTCATGTTATGTATAGCAAGGTGGTTTCTGTTTTTGAATTATCCTCTAGAGTAAAAAAGATATGTACTCAGAATGGGATTATGTTAGCAAAAACAGTTGTTTTTGCTACTGGCATAACTTTCAGAAAAAGAGAGACTCCCAATGTCCACCTTGATTTGGCAATAGATCCCATGATGGACATTGTATATTATATGGGTAAAAATTTAGCTGTGCTTGGTAACAATATTCATGCGTTTAGAATAGCAGAATATTTCAGCCCGTTGGTTCGTAAAGTCCATTTAGTACTAGAGACAGAGGTTGCAGAAGTAAGTGCAGAAACGTCTGAAAGACTATATTCTTTAGCAAACGTTTCAGTTTCTAATGAACGGTTTTTTGATCTAGTTGGTGAAGAGCAGATAGAAAAAATATTATTAACAAATGGTGAAGTTTTGGATGTTGATTGTGTTTTTGATTGTAGCTTGTCGGTAGCCAATACTTTTTTTATTGAGGAGGAGTTGTTATACAAAGATAATTACTTGCAAGTTAATGAGGATATGGAAACTGCCATTCCAGGAGTATACGCTGTTGGTTCCTGTAGAATAAATTCCAATAGTATGTCAGTTTCAGCAATCAATGATGCACATTTAGCGGTTAGGGCTATTGAAAGGTATCTTTTAGTTTACTAATGAAAATAGGGCTGGTTGGTTTTTTTGGCAATAATAATGTTGGCGACGAGGCTATTCTTCGTGCAATGATTAGCCAATGTAAAAAGTATCATGTACCAATTAAGATAGCTGTGTTCACAGACTCTCCAGAGATTACTAAAGAAAAATATGACGTGATTGTTTTCTCAAGAAAAAAAATTACCCATTTAATTGCTGGTGTGAATTATTGCGATTTGATTGTTTTTTCTGGCGGTAGTTTGTTTCAAGATCAAACAAGTATTCTTAACATGTTTTATTATACTGGAGTGGCAGAGCTTTGTAGATTGTATAAAAAGAAGTTGGTTTTATATTCCCAAGGTTTCGATAGATTAAAACATTTTATTAGCAGAAGACTTTTGAGGAGAGCCATTTTTTTAGCGCATAGAGTTAGTGCGCGAGATTTTCGCAGTATTGATTATTTAAAAAATGATCTTAAAATTAAGAAAAAAATTGGTTTTGTGATGGATACTGCTTTTTTATTGCAACCTTATCAAAAAGATAATCAATATCAGGGATATGTTGGGATTAATATAATGTCAGGCCAATTAACCAATCATTATTTGAATCTTTTAGTCGATTTTCAAAAAAAGACCAATGTGGATTTGATATTTGTGCCTTTTAATCCAGAAGACATACCTATCTATTCATTATTAAAGAAAAAATTAAAAATCGACATTCTGGAAGAGGGTGATCCTTGTCATCTAATGGGAAATATTAAGCAGATGGATTTTTTTATTGGCCAAAGATATCATAGTCTTATTTTTAGTGCAGCAGCAAGAACGCCCTTTGTCTATTTAGGTAACGGAGACAAAGGCGCAGGTTTTGCTTCTATGGTGAAACAAACGATTCTTCCTTCCGTGAAAGATGCAGATAATAGGCTAGTAATGCTTTATAAAGATAGGGTGGCACAGAAGAATGTACTCACTTGTTGTATGGATGATGTTGAGAAGGATTCTATTCCAGAGCTGATTGGAAATGTTCTAATAAAGTTCTTTTGAACTATAATTCATTAGACAAAACCAGCTATTTCTAGTAAATTATTGTAATACTTTACAAGTGAAGGATTCATGGATAATAACTTATTAGGATTTTCTTTTTTTTCTGGAAACTACCAAAGTCTGATTAAAGAAATTGATAATTACCTTAGAAAAAACCAGAGTTGTTTTATAATAACTCCCACCACTGAGATTCTTTATGCTTCTTATAAAGATTCTTATCTTTCGGGTATCCTCAAATCCGCAGATATTTTGTTGCCTGATAGTATCACTTTAGTTAAATTAGCAAAGGTTTTCAGAAAAGGTTTTACCAAAAGAGTAACTGGAATAGATACGATTTATGCACTAGGCACTAATCAAGAAAGACAATATAAGGTTTTTTACTTAGGAGCTAAACAAGAAATAGTAGACAAAGCTGTGAGCAATACCGCTAAGTTGTTTCCTTCCTTTAACGTAGTTGGTAGTCATCATGGCTATTTCGCTGAAAACGAAGAAAATGAGCTAGTTGCGCAGATAAACAAGAGTGGCGCGGATATTTTATTTGTCGGTACAGGCTTTCCTAAACAAGAAGTTTTTATTAACAAACATAAAGCTCAATTAGCGGTGCCAATCAAAATAACTGTTGGTGGGAGCTTTGATGTTATTGCTGGAGTGTTAAAAAGAGCACCACTTTGGATGCAGAAAATGGGGATAGAGTGGTTTTTTAGATTATTACAAGAACCTAGTAGGATTACCAGAATGTATCTTATTCCTTATGAATTGTTTCAGCTTTACCTTTATGAAAAAAAACATGGCAAATAAATACACCACTGGAATTGATGTTGTTTCTGTAGAAAGATTTAAGGAAATTCTTAAAGACGAGCATTTTAAAAACCGTGTTTTTTCTGAAGAGGAATTAGCTTACATCTTTAAGTCGGATAATGAGTCACTAAAACTCAACCGAATGGCTGCTCGATTTGCAGCTAAGGAAGCATTCTTCAAGGCAGTTTCTAGTATTAAAGATTTAATAATGAAAGAAGTCTCTGTGACACACGAAGAAGATGGGCGTCCTTATTTGGTTTTTACTGGTAAGACAAAAGATTTTATCGAACAGAATAATATATCGTGTGATCTTTCTATTTCCCATGATGGCGGATTCGCAGTAGCAACAGTTATCTGTTATCAGTTAGCAGATTGAATACAACTTTTTAGGTCTTTCAAGATTGGAACTTTGTTCCAAAGAGTTGTCATAAACAGAATATCTTCACAATCTTTATCTAAGTTACAAAGTATTAGTTTTTTGTTATTTTTTTTGGAAATTTCGTGGACTCGATTAAAGGTGCTTAGTCCAAGACTGTCGATATATTTACAGTTTCCTAAATCAATCACTATTTTGGGATGAGGTTTTATCATTAAGGAGTTAACCTTGTCTAACAATTGTTCTGATTCATTAAATTCAATGTCACCGTTAATCACAAGATAACATACGTCATCAATGTATGATACATTAATATTTTTCATAATTGAAAATCCCCCTAATAGCTAAAAGTATCATATTAAAAGAGTAATTGCAAATTTGGGTAGTTTTAATACAATAGATTCATGGGAAAAAAAATTAGTGTTGTTATCGGTACTTATAATCTAAAGGATAAACTTAAGTTAGTTTTGGATTCATTAAATGACCAATCACTCCAACCTGATTTATATGAAGTGCTTGTTGTGGATAGTGAGAGTGATGATGGTACAGATAAATTTATTGTTACAGCTAAATATAAATATTCTCTTAAATATTTCAGACAAAAGAATGAAGGCAAGGCTTCGGCAAGAAACAGAGGGATAAAAGAGGCGTCAGCTAAACTTGTATTAATTACTGATGCAGACATGATTGCTCATAGAGATTTACTGAAGGAACATTTGAATCTTCAACAAGAAAATGATTTTAATGTTTTAGTGGAAGGAAAGACTTGGGTATTAACTAAAGAGTCTTTGCCTGTTTTGGAGCATTTACGAAGACCATATATTACGCATCATGTTAAGCATAAACAAAGACTAGATTTTTATTATTGTTTGACTGGTAACTTATCTTTTCCTAAGAAATTTTTTGAAGAATTTGGTGGATTTGATGAAATGTTCAAAAATTATGGTTGGGAAGATGTTGCCTTTGGCTTTGAGCTTTTAAGAAAACAAGGTAAAAAGCTAATTTATTCGGATAAAGCAGAAAATTATCATTTTCACGTCTGGTCTGATGTGGAAGAAATTTACAGAAGAGAAAATATGGGAAAATCAGTACATTTGATTATTCAAAAATATCCATCTTTAAAAAGTTTTTTAGGTATCAATTTTTTAAATAAAATGATCTTTAATTATTTATCAAGAAAAAATCAGTTACGAGAGAAGTGGCTTGTTATTCTTGAAAGTGGTCAAACTTTAGGTAAATGGAAGAAGTTGCTTCTGCGAGAGTATTATTTTCAAAAAGGATATTTGAGTGAAGAAAAAAATAAATAGTCTTTTTTTGTTAGTAATTATGCTTTCCTTGTTTTTATATTTATTTTTTAATAGACAAGCCTATGAGTTTTCCGGTTATACAATGGGGACTACTTATAAGGTAGTAATTTATGCTAGGTTGATTAATTCTGAAAAGTTGCGAGAAATGAAAGTAGCGATTGAGGATGAGTTGTATAAGCTGAATCTTATCTTTTCAACATTTGAACCAAATAGCGAGGTTAGTAAATTAAATTCAGCTTCAGTTAATGTAAAATATGATTTAGGTGATGAATTATATAGTGTTTTGTCTTTAGCTAAAGAGACGTATTTAGAAACTAATGGGTACTATGATCCGACAGTTGATCCACTTGTTCGGCTTTGGGGTTTTGGACGAGAGAATAAATATACGTATCCATCCACACTAGAGATTGAATCAATGTTAAGCTTTGTAGGTTATGATAAATTAATCATTGCTGACAACAGCGTTGTGAAAAAAGAAAACGTCACTATCGACCTTGCTTCAATCGCTAAGGGCTATGCTGTAGACAGATTGGTTGCTGTTTTGACTAAGTTTGAACAAAAGGATTTTATGGTAGAAATTGGAGGAGAACTTTACGTTAAAGGTGACGAGTTTTATCGTGATGGTTGGGATGTTATTATTGTTAATCCAGAAAATAACAACAGCGCGATGTTGATGCTGAGGTTAAAGAACAAAGGTGTTGCCACAAGTGGTAGCTATAGGAACTTTAGGCTACATGAAGGTGGCAAAAAATATCATCACATCATTGATGTCAAAACAGGTTATCCTGTTTTTAATGATTTATTGAGCGTTACTATTGTTGCCGATAATGTTGCCAAAGCAGATGCCTTAGCAACTGGTATCTTTGTGATGGGTACAGAGGCAGGGCTGCAATTAATTAATTCTTTAAAAGATGTTGAAGGAGTATTAATTGAAAAAAGAGAAAAAGGTCTAAAGGTTATCAAGAGTAGTGGGCTTTAATTACTACATTTCTAATCGTGATGATGGTAATATTTCTTTTTATGCAGGGACAGGTGACGTTTTAGCTAATCGTAAAGCTATTTGCACTAAACTAGGTTTGTTAATTGAGAATTTAGTTGTTATGAAACAGAGTCATTCCTCAGATTTTTATGTGGTAGGAATGGAGGATGCCTCTAAAGGGGCCCTTAATGGTGAGAGTGCACTTAATAATGTAGATGCCTTGATTACTAGCGAGAAAGACCTTGTCTTGATGGTACAAGGAGCAGATTGTCCCTTGATCGGTCTTTATAATGAAGAGAGTGGGGTTTTGGCAGCCATTCATTCCGGATGGAAGGGGACTCTTGGGAGAATCATTCCTAGGGTGCTTGAGCATATGAAAGCTGAAATGGGTTGTGATCATAAATTCACGAAAGTTATTGTCTCTCCTTTCGCTAAAGGTTGTTGTTATGAAGTTGGTGAAGAGTTCAGAGAAACTTTTAAAGATAACAGCTCGGCCTTTAATTATAAGGATGATAAATTGTTTTTTGATTTGGAAATTATCCTCAAAGAGCAGTTGTTGTCTTGTGGTATTAGACAAGAAATGATTTTTGTTGAAGATGAATGTACTATATGCGGAAAAATTTTCTATTCTTATAGAAAAAACAAGTCAAATGCAGGTAGGTTTAGCCTTTTGGTTTGGATGACCTCTTGAAGGTTGACATTTAGTTTAGGCGGTCGTAACATATTTCTGATTTTGTTAGTAAAGGAGGGTAAAGAATGGTTTATAAGATTAGTAGTGATGATTGTATTATCTGTGGTGCATGTGATTCTTCATGTCCAGTAGAAGCTATCTCTGAAGCGGATGACAAAAGAGTAATCGACGCATCAAGTTGTATTTCTTGTGGTGCCTGTGTTGACACTTGTCCAGTAAACGCTATTTCTGAAGATTAATTTTAGTTAATTGTACAAATAACATTAGAAAGGAGGCGTTAAGCCTCCTTTTTTTGTAGACAAATTTGGTTTTGTAATTGAAAATCAAGTTATGAAAAACATTCTCACCAACCTTCTTTTTTTTGTAATTTTATTAGCAACTTTTACTTTTGCAGATACTTTAAGTGATTATTCTAGAGCTAGAAAATTGTTTAACACAGAGCAAAAGATGGAAAGCTATATTTTGTTGAGAAATATTAGTCAAACAACTTCTGAAGTTCAGGATTTTGCTTTGTATTATTATGCTAAATTATCTTCTAGGGAAGATTCCATTCCTATATATGAGCAATTGCTTAAAATGTATCCTGATTTTATCTTTGCGCAAAGTTTGAGAAATGAGATTTTAGACTATTCTTTTACTAAAGAAGCATGGGGTAAATTGAGTTCGGCAGAGGTTTGGAATTTAGCAAAAATATATAATTCAAGAGCTAGATGGGCAGACAGTAAAAAGGCTTTTAGTTATTGGTTTAAAAACTATCCGTCGGCTGACAAAGTAATTGAGGCCAAATATCTTTCGGGAATAAACGCTACTAAGCTCGGCGAATATGCTGCTGCTTATAGTTTTTTTGCAGATGTAATAAATTCTAGCGACAAACGATTTAGTAATTTAGCAAGAATTCAGAAAGCAAAACTTATTTATGTGCAGAAGGGTATTGATGCTGGAATAGAAGCTTATCTTCATCTAAGAGAGAATTATAGTAGTAATTTATATTTAATGGAGACTGTTTTACTAGAATTAGCTAGTTTGTACCGCATTAATGATCGATATGCCGAAGCAGAAGAGTGCTATGTTACTTATTTGAAGATGTTTCCAGAGAGGCAAACGTCAGATGAGATACGGTTTCAGTTAGGAAGAATGTTGTACATTTCTGGTAATTATTTATCAGCAGAGAAATATTTTGATGAAGTTGTAGAGAAAGAGAAAGTAGACCAAACAGTGGGACCAGTTTCTTTGTTTATTTTAACTCTTTTATCAGAAACTACCCCTATCAGAAGGAAGGAACTGTATGAAAGACTATTTAAAGAGTATCCTTGGACTTATTATGGCCATCTTGCAGCTAGATGCTTAGGTAAGAGTTTCAGAAGAGAACCAGATGTTTTAAACAAAGATATTGATATAAAAATGCTGAGTCAAAGAGCTGCTTTTTTTATAGAGCTAGGTGACTATGAAACCGCTGCTTTGTTCTTAAGACCTAAGTTTTTTGCCAATACTAGTAATCTTGCTTTGGCTCTTTATTTGATAGAATTATATGAGAAAAATAATGACCAGTATAATGCATTGGGAATAAGCGATGTTGTTTGGAGAAATCATCAAAACAAAGGTAAGCTATATACTATGCCAACGGTTTTTTGGGAAAAGGCAAATCCACTTTATTTTTGGGAAGATGTGAATAAGGAATCGCAGAAATATGGATTGGATCCATATATGGTTTTAGCGTTAATGCGACAAGAAAGCAGGTTTAATGCTAAAGCTATTTCGAAGAGTAATGCGCGTGGATTAATGCAACTGATGTTGCCAACAGCTAAGGCAGTAGCGCGTGGCTTTAATCTGGATAAGTATGACCTTGATGACCCTTCAACAAATATAATGTTTGGAGTTAATTATTTTGCAGAAATGACCAAAAGGCATCCTAATAACAAAGAGTATGTTTTGTCTTGTTATAATGCAGGCCCAAATAGAACGGCAGTTTGGGTATCAGAAAATAGACAGCTACAGACAGAAGACTTTATAGAGCAGATTCCTTATACAGAGACCAGAAATTATGTAAAAGTTGTCATGCGTAATTATTGGAATTACCGTGATTTATATGCGAAGAATGTTTATTAGTCGTGGTGGTGTTCTTTATCTAGATATTTTTCTCTCCATTGATAGTAATCAATAGAAATTTTTTCTTCATAAACTTCGCGGTAATTTTTTGGCATTAAGATAAAATCACTGGGGATGTTTTTACTTAAAAGAATCTCCCAAGGACCTTCAAGTAGTCTTGCTTTGTGCCAACCATTTTTTTGTGGAGTCCACCAGAAATCATTATAGAAGAAGATAGCAGAGGAACAATTACTACTTGGCAAAAAGCTTATACCAGTCTTAGGTATAACAATTAGTTCTGAAGGTGTTGTGACTGTAATCGGAGGAGGACCAAGATTAATGTTAACTTCTGCTTGAGTAATACTTATGATTCCTGCAAATAAGATAATAGTTAAAATGTTGTTTGTTTTCATCTTCAGTCCTCCTTTAATTATGTTTTAGAAAAAATACCCAACCTGAGCTTGTAGTTTTACTGAGCTTGCTAGGTCAATACCAAATTCAAGGAATAGACCTGGAAGATTGATCATTCGCTCCATAATTATGGATACATATGGTCCTACCGTCGTTGTCTTTCCCATAAATCCGACCAGTCCAATATTCAAAAACATGGGGAATCTAGTGTTGTCTACATCACGTAGAAACCATTTGCCTCCTACAAATACTATCCCTGGAGTATCTGTAGCATTACCTTCTATACCAAACCTAATGGTTAAATCATTTGAAGGTACGCCACTGTCAAAAACTAGCCCTAAAGTTGTACCATCGCCTCTTACTCCCCCTATGATTGCGGGGGAATAAGCCATACACTGCGCACTTAAGAATACAAACAATAGAATCATAAAAACTTTACTCTTTTTCATTTTAGTTTCCTTTCTTTATTCTTACGGCTTTGTTACTGTTGCTCCAGTTCCCAAAGTAATTGCGGTTTGTGCTAACATTCTTCCTTTAATAGTTGAACTTGTCTTCATGCTAATTAATGTTTTACATAAGATGATTCCTTCAAGATGTGCAGTTGTGTTAAGTATCGTCGATCCTTCAACCTGCCAAAAAATATTTTCAGGCTTTGCTCCACCAGTTAAAAGAATTTTTGCTCCTGAAGACAGAATAAGGTTACCAGCAATTTGGAATATCCATACATCTGTTGAGCTTCCTGCGAGAGTTACATCGGTTGGGATTAATAGCGCTGTTCCCCATTTGTAGAGACCTTTAGGAATTGTCAAGCCACCGATATCTCCAGCTCCTAGTTCAGTTGCAGTAGGATTAGTTCTTCCTGCAGCATCAGTAAAGGCTGTTTCTATATCACCTATGGCAGTAGTCATTTTGGTTGGAGTTGGTGCCGTATAATCAGCAGCATAAACCTTTCCAGTTACCAAAGAGGATGCAGAAAAAGTACCTGAGCTATCCATTGTTAATCCAAAACCAGTAATAGCTGTAGCACCGATTGGGCTAACTCCAATGTCTCCAACAATTGAGTTTCCTCCATCAGCTGAGATTCCAGCTTTGGATATCACTGCGAAATCACCAGCAGTTCTAAGATTTACTGCTAAAGGCATATCGGCAATAGCTGTAGTAAAAGTCCAGTTTTTCGTAACAACTAAAGAATTACCAGCAACGTCTTTAACGGTAGTTGCGATTTCTGCAGTGTAGACTGTATTTGCTAATAAATCATTATCTGGGTTTAGTGTTCCAACGTTACCAATGTAAGCTACAGTCGCAGTAATTGGAGTAGCTCCTTGTTTTAACGTAAAGGATAGAGCTGTGATGGTTGAGGCATTCATTGCTTCGCTAAAATTAGCTGTAACATTACTATCAATGTATATACCAGTAGCTCCATGTGCAGGAAGTGTAGATAGAACCGTTGGTGCAGTAGTATCTGGTGCAGCAACAGTCGTAAAACTCCAAGTTTTAGTAGTTGCTAAAGCGTTTCCTGCAGTGTCTTTCACTGCAGTAGTAATTGATGCTGTATAAACAGTGCTATAAGCAAGGTTACTAGCTGGGTTTAAAATACCAGAAGTTCCAACATAAGTTACATTTGCAGCAATTGGAGTAATCCCTTGTTTTAAAGTAAAGGATACAGATGTAATAGTTGCGGCATTCATTGCCTCACTGAAGTTTGCAGTTAAGTTGCTGGCAATTGCTATACCAGTAGCTCCATGTGCAGGAAGTGTAGATAGAACCGTTGGTGCAGTAGTATCTGCTGCTACAGCCGTAGTAAAACTCCAGTTTTTCGTAGCAACCAAATTATTACCTGCAAGGTCGCTTACAAAGGTAGTAATTTCTGCAGTATAAACTTTACTGTTTAAGAGATTGCTGTCTGGATTTAGCGTTCCTATGTTACCAGCATAAGTTACAGTTGCAGTAATTGGAGTAGCTCCTTGTTTTAAAGTAAAGGATGTTGATGTAATGGTTGCTGCGTTCATTGGTTCACTGAAAGTTGCAGTTATATTACTATTAATGGCTGTCCCATTGACCCCATTTGCAGGAACCGTAGAAAGCACAGTTGGTGCAGTTGCATCTATAGCAACACCAGTAGTAAAACTCCAGGTTTTAGACGTAGTCAAAGAATCACCAGCTACGTTTTTAATAGCAGTAGTGAGCGTTGCTGTATAAACAGTATTGGCTAAAAGATTGTTAGAGGGGTTTAATGTTCCCACTTTTCCAATGCAAGTAATAACAGAGGCAACAGTTGTTAATGATTCCTTTAAGACAAAAGATTCCGAAGTGATAGTTGCGGGGTCCATGTCATCACTAAAGCTTGCTACAATATTGCTATTCAGTGCGACGTCAGTTGCATCTTTTGCTGGCACTGTAGAGAGCACAATTGGTGCTATTGTGGGTGATGGAGTAGGTGGTGATGATGCATCAGTGTGGTCAAGTACCCTTCCGCATCCAGACACAAAAACTAGTCCTACTAGTAATAATGCCGGAATAAAATTTTTAAATATTTTCATGATTTTTACCTCCATTTTCTTTTTTATTATTATTAGTCACAGTTATTTCACCAACACTGCTTCAATACGACGATTCAGTGAACGGTTGTATTCAGAATTGTTTGTAACTAAAGGGTTGAGTGAGCCATAACCTTTCACTACAAGTTGATCAGTAGGAACTCCATAGGTAGTTATCAGCATTTTGGCTACCGAATAAGCTCTACGGAACGACAAGTCTAAATTATTGTTGAGTTTAGACATTTCATCATCAGTGTGCCCTTGAATTTCTATTTTCTGGTCAGGATGATTCTTTAGGTAAGTAGCAAACTTTTTAATGTTTTCACTATAACTTGCAGAAATTACATCACTATCGGTCTCAAAGTTAACGTCAAGGTTTAAAGCTAAGAAATTACCTGAATTGTCCACAACAGCTTTTGTTGGTATGTCAGGAAATTCATCACGGTAGTTGGGAATACCATCACCATCAAAGTCTGAATTTCGTTGGTTGTTTGTGAAGGGAATGTTTAACAATCCTGCGTAAACCCAAACAATAACCCCAATTAGCAGTAACGTTGCCAGGATAATCTTATAAATACTCATTTCTTTGACAATTTTATAGATTCTAGTACCACGAACTACTCTATAGATTTTCATTTAGTTACCTCCCTTTTCTTTGTGTTATTTGTCATTATTGTTGTTTCACCAATACTGCTTGAATACGACGATTCATTGATCGGCTGTCTTTGGAATTATTTTTAACAAGAGGCTTGAGTGAGCC
Source organism: Candidatus Margulisiibacteriota bacterium (assembly GCA_028706105.1). Taxonomy (NCBI): domain Bacteria; kingdom Bacillati; phylum Candidatus Margulisiibacteriota; species Candidatus Margulisiibacteriota bacterium. The sequence continues at coordinate 1,902 of JAQWCF010000044.1, read as the reverse complement.
GTAACCTTTGACAATAAGTTGATCAGTAGAAACTCCGTATTTTACAATTAGTACTTTGGCTACTGAGTAAGCTCTACGGTATGACAAGTCTAAATTATCATTGAGCTTAGACATTTCATCATCGGTGTGTCCCTGAATTTCAATTTTTTGTTCTGGATGCTTTTTTAAATAATAAGCGAAGTCCTTTAAATCCTCTGCATAAATGGGAGATACGACATCACTGTCAGTCTCAAAATTGATGTCAAGGTTGATTCCTAAAAATTGACCTTGGCTATCCACAATAGCTTTTGCTGGTATAACTGCGACTGGTTCACGGTAATTAGTCGTGGTGTTATTCACAACAACAATAGTTTCTTTACGATTTCCAAAGGGAACATTTAGAATACCGGCAAACATCCATTCTGAGTCACGCTCACCATACCAAATATGCCTAGTCTGCAGACTATATATCCAATCTGGGGCTAGGATAAACTTTAGACCTGCGCCTACATTTAAACCAGCGTAAAAACTGTTTTGTCCAATGTCGCCACCAATTCCAGTAAAGACATAAGGTATAACATTGCTATACGGTAGAACGTTGTAAATTAAGTTTAGTCCATAGGTAAAATAAAGTTTACTTGAGGCAATGACACCTAAATTCGCTTCGGTTGCCCATCGGACATTGTCAGCAGGTTTTGTCAGAGTCACCCCTACTTCATAACCATTACTTACCTCCCGTTTACTATCGCCTAGATAGAACCCAGGGTAGGGGGCCGCTGCAAAAGGTATGCTTAACAAAGATAAAGACATTAAAACAGTGCAAAATAATACTTTTTTCATAATCAAATCCTCCTTATTTTAAGTTTCCATAATTCATTTAGCATTTCAGGTATTTTTTAGAAAAAATATCCGACCTGAGCTTGTAGTTTCCCCGAGGTTACTATGTCTATCCCGACCTCAAGAAACAAATCTGGCATGTCCAGAAAACGTTCTAACATAATAGATACATAAGGACCCACATTTGCTTCGTTTCCAAGATATGCAACAATACCAAGATTTAAAAACATAGGTAATTTGGTGTTATTTAAGTCACGAAGAAACCATTTTCCTCCGACAAACATAATTCCTGGTGTATTTGAAGTAGTGGCTTCTAGTCCAAATCTTATATTCAGATCATTTACACGAGATCCACTTTCAAAAACTAATCCTAAAGCAGTGCCATCTCTTACTCCACCTATGACAGCGGGGGTATATGCCATGACCTGTATTCCTAATAGGCAAACAAAGACGATAGCTGTAAATGCTCTATTTTTTTTCATTTGTACCTATCTCCTAAATTGTTAGCATTACAGAAGCAACTAATCCGCTTGCTGTAAATTTGTCAGATGAAATACCTGACTCTGAGACAAGTTTTCCGTTAATAAGTTGGTAAGCTAATTTAAAAGATAAGGTGTCTGAGCCTAAAATTGCTCCAGCTTGATAACCAAAATCACCTTCTAATTTGGCAGACGTATTAGTAAAAGACATATAGGTATAATTAATTCCTCCAAAAACGATTAAATTGTCACTAATTGAAGTTAGTAAGTTTGCTTGAGTTATTAATTGTGAAAACTTAACCAATGTTCCTGAAAATGGAGCAGTAATTCCAAAAGCAGTTCCTGAATCAACAGTTCTGTCCAAATAATAAGCACAATCAATAGAGAAACCAATGTCGTTGATTAACTCTGAATAACTTAATCCAACTCCAGGGGTTTCTTTGTAATTGTAAGCGAAATCTATCCCAGACATGCTCACGTCTACTTTATTTGTAAAATCATAAAGACCATAAACACTGAAACCAGGCTGAAACGCAAAAAGTGCACTTGAAATACAGATACAACTAACGATTAATAATTTTTTCATAATATTCTCCTTTTTTTTAAT